>JBIIHV010000006.1:0-19576 GCA_044235415.1 Ilumatobacteraceae bacterium
AATTGCAGAGGCTACGGGCGACGGTGCGAACCGCTAGCGCGCCGCGCGTGCCGACTTGCGCTGATCGCGCGCGATGCGCCGGGCAGCACGGCCGACCGGCCGCAGCGTGCGGTGGTCGAGGTCGCCGAGCTCGGCGCCGTTGGCGAACCGGACGCGGTAGCGGAGCCAGTTGAAGCCGTTCGCGAGGATCACCGTGCCGCGCGTCCCGGCCGCGACGCCCTCGAGATCGACGGTCGCCTCCACCTCGTCCCCCGTCACCAGCGCGATTTGGCCCTCGTGCGGCTTCGCGAGCGAGTGCGGGTTCCACGAGGTGCTCACGGGGGCAAAGGGTACACTCGCCGCACTGTGAGGACGGCAATCGCGGCGCTCGAGGGCAACAAGGTCAAGTTGACCGTCGAGATCGACGAAGCCGAATTCGACCGAAGCATCGACCAGGCCTTCAAGCGGCTCGCGAAGGAGATCAACCTCCCGGGGTTCCGCCAGGGAAAGGCGCCCCGCAAGGTGATCGAGGCGCACATCGGCACGGGCATCGCCCGCTCCCGCGCCATTCAGGACTCGCTGCCCGAGTACCTGGCCGAGGCGGTTCGCGAGCACAACGTCGACCTGATCGCCACGCCGGACATCGCGGTCACGTCGGGCGAGGAGTCCGGTCCCGTCGTGTTCGATGCGACGTGCGAGATCAGGCCGGAGATCGGCATCGACGGCCACCGGGGACTGCGCGTGGAGCTGCCGGGTCTCTCCGTCGAAGACGCCGAGATCGACGAGGTCGTCGCGACCGAGCGCCGCCGTCACGGCACGCTCGTCGACGTGGACCGTCCCGCCGCGACGGGTGACGTGCTCACCATCGACCTGACTGGCACTCGCGACGGGGCGCCCGTTCCGGGCCTCAACACCGCCGACTGGGTGTACGAACTCGGCAAGGGGTGGGTGTCCCCCGGCTTCGACGGCCAATTGTCCGGTGCCACCACGGGCTCGCGCATCGAGTACTCCGAGGCGCCGAACGGCACCGAGGACGTCGCCGATCTGGTCGCCGTGGTGAAGAAGGTCCAGCAGATGGATCTCGCCGACCTGACCGACGAGTGGGTGGATGGCCACGTTGCGGACTGCGCGACGGTCGCCGAGTGGCGCAGCTCGGTGCGGACGCGACTCGAGGAGTACAAGCTCAACCAGGCCCGCTCGGTGCTGGTCGACAACGTGTCGGTGGCCGTCGCCGGATTGGTGACGATCGACCTGCCCGACGCGATGGTGGAGGGCGACTTCCGTTCGCGCGTGCGATCTCTCGTCGAGCGGTTCGCGGCACAGGGCATGTCGCTCGAGCACTGGCTGTCCGCGACGGGGCAGCCGCCGGAGGGGTTCCTCGAGGCGGTGCGCACCGAGTCGCGCAAGGCCGTGAGGGTGGACCTGGCGCTGCGTGCGGTCGCGCGCCAGGAGGGCATCGAGGCGGACGACGACGACGTGGATGCGGAGATCGCCCGCATCGCGATGCGCGTCAACCAGAAGGCCGACAAGGTCCGCAGGCTCTACGACCAGAACGACGCGATCGAGGACCTGCGCGCGCAGATCCGCAAGTCGAAGGCGCTGGACTGGCTGATCGAGCACGCTGCGCTGGTCGGTCCGGACGGTTCGCCGATCGACGCGGCTCTCCTGCTGGCCGAGGACACCGGAAAGGACGAGGCGTGAACCCGAGGAATTACTACGTCCCCACCGTCACGGAGCAGACGAGCCGTGGCGAGCGCGCATACGACCTCTATTCGCGGCTGCTGAAGGAGAACATCATCTTCCTCGGCACGCCGATCGACGACACGATCGCGAACCTCGTCTGTGCCCAGTTGATCCACCTCGAGAGCGAGAACCCCGACCGGGACATCAACATCTACATCAACAGCCCCGGCGGCGACATCACCGCGCTGTTCGCGATCTACGACACCATGCAGTTCATCAAGAACGACATCGCGACGATCTGCCTCGGGCAGGCCGCCTCCGCTGCGGCGGTGCTGCTGGCTGCGGGGACCAAGGGCAAGCGCCTCGCGCTGCCGCACTCCCGCGTGCTGCTGCACCAGCCGTACGGGCAGGTCGGCTACTCGCAGGTCACCGATCTCGAGATCGCGGCCCGCGAGATCCTGAGGATGCGCGAGCTGCTCGAGCAGATCCTGGCGACGCACACCGGCCAGTCGATCGCGCGGATCCACGAGGACACCGACCGTGACTTCGTGATGGAGGCCGACGCCGCCAAGGAGTACGGGGTGATCGACGAGATCATCACGACGCGCGGCGCCGTCGATCGCACCGGCCCGATCCGCTGATTTGCGGGTTCCCATCGCCTAGTTTTGGGGCGTGGCGAAGTTCGGGGACACGGCTGAGCTGGTCAAGTGCTCCTTCTGTTCCAAGTCGCAGAAGCAGGTGCGCAAGCTGATCGCCGGGCCCGGCGTCTACATCTGCGACGAGTGCATCGAGCTCTGCAACGAGATCATCGACGAGGAGTTCGAGCAGTCCGCCGGCCCCGGGCCGGACCACCTGCCCACGCCGAGGGAGATCCGGTCGTTCCTCGACGAGTACGTGATCGGTCAGGACCAGGCCAAGACCGTGCTGTCGGTCGCCGTGTTCAACCACTACCGCCGGATCCGCAGCCGCGGGGCGGGCAAGCGGGACGACGTCGAACTGCAGAAGAGCAACGTGCTCCTGCTCGGCCCGACCGGATGCGGGAAGACCCACCTCGCCCAGACGCTCGCCCGGATGCTGAAGGTGCCCTTCGCGGTGGCGGACGCGACCGCGCTCACCGAGGCGGGCTACGTGGGGGAGGACGTCGAGAACATCCTGCTCAAGCTGCTGCAGGCCGCCGAGTTCGACGTCAAGCGGGCCGAGCAGGGGATCGTCTACATCGACGAGATCGACAAGGTGGCGCGCAAGAGCGAAAATCCCTCCATCACCCGCGACGTGTCGGGCGAGGGCGTGCAGCAGGCGCTGCTGAAGATCCTCGAGGGCACCGTGGCCTCGGTGCCGCCGCAGGGGGGGCGGAAGCATCCGCACCAGGAGTTCATCCAGGTCGACACGACGAACGTGCTGTTCATCGTCGGTGGTGCGTTCTCCGGGTTGGAGCAGATCATCGAGTCGCGGATCGGCCGCAAGGGAGTCGGCTTCCACGCCAATGTCGTCTCCAAGCTCGACAAGGATCCGGGTGAGCTCTTCGCACAGGTGATGCCCGAGGACCTCGTGAAGTTCGGCATGATCCCGGAGTTCATCGGCCGCCTGCCGATGGTCGGCGCCGTGCACAACCTGAGCCGTGGCGAGCTGGTGCAGATCCTCACCGAGCCGCGGAACGCGCTCGTCCGCCAGTACGGCAAGTTCTTCGAGTTCGAGGACGTCGCCTTCGAGGCGACCGACGAGGCGCTCGGCGCGGTCGCCGACCTTGCGATCGCCCGGGGAACCGGTGCGCGGGGCCTGCGCGCGATCCTCGAGGAGCTCCTGCTCGGCACGATGTACGACGTGCCGGGACGCGGCGACGTCGGCAAGGTCGTGCTCGAGGTGGCCGACGGAGCCGTGACCGCACGGACCGAGTCCCGCGCGCCGCGCACCACTCGGCCGCGCCGCGCCGCGTCCTGACCCCGCGGGGACCGATGGACATCGCCGACGCCCTCCGGTACCTCGACGACCACGCCAGTTACGAAAAGACGGGGCGGGTCGAGTCGCCGTCGCTGCGCAGCATCGAGCGGATGATGGACGCGATGGGGGACCCCCAGCGCACCTACCCCGTGGTGCACCTGACGGGGACCAACGGGAAGGGCTCGACGACGCAGATGGTGACGAGGCTGCTCGCGGCGCACGGACTGAAGGTGGGCACCTACACGAGCCCGCACCTCGAGGCGCTGAACGAGCGGATCTGCGTCGACGGCGAGCCGATCGCCGACGACGAGTTCGCGGCGGCCATCGCGGCGGTGGCGGCAATCGAGGCTGTCGCGGGCGTCCGGCCGACGTACTTCGAAGCCGTCACGGCGGCGGCGTTCCGGCACTTCGCCGACGTCGCGGTCGACGTCGGCGTCATCGAGGTCGGGATGCTCGGCCGGTGGGACGCGACGAACGTGGTCGATGCGAAGGTCGCCGTCGTCACCAACATCGCGCTCGACCACACCGAGTTTGCGGGTCCCACGCTCGCGCACATCGCGGCGGAGAAGGTGGGCATCTCCAAGCGGGGTTCGGTGCTGGTGGTCGGCGACGAGAATCCCCACCTGTCGCAGATCTGGTCGCAGTCCGCGCACGCGTCGCTCGTGCTGCGAGGCGCCGACTTCTCGTGCGAGGACAATGCCCTCGCCGTCGGAGGACGGCTGCTCGAGGTGCGGACGCCCCGCGCCCGGCACGCCGACGTGGCCGTCCCGCTGCACGGACGGCACCAGGGTGACAATGCATCGATCGCAATCGCCGCGGTGGAGGAGTTCTTCGACGCACCGATCGACGACGGGGTGCTCGCCGACGGGATGTCCCGCGTGGAGATGCCGGGGAGGTTCGAGGTGCTCGGCCGGCATCCCCTCGTCGTCATCGACGGTGCGCACAACCCTGCGGGAGGGGACGTCTGCGCCGAGGTGTTCTTCGGGGATTTCTCCCCTGCGGGGCGCCGGACACTGGTCGTTGGCGCCCTCCGCGGCCGCGACCCTGCGGAGGTGCTCGGCGCGCTCCGGGCCGACGACTTCGATGCCGTCGTGTGCACCACCGCGCCGTCCCCGCGGGCGGTGACGGGCGACGAGCTCGCCGTCGTCGCGCGGGCGATCGGGTGCGACGAGGTGCGCACGGCGCACGACGTACCGCGTGCCTGCGATGCGGCGCTCGCAGGGGCGGGGCAGGACGACGCGGTGCTCGTCGCCGGCTCGCTCTACGTGGCGGGCGCGGCGCGGACCTACCTGCGCCGTATCCTCTGAACGATGAGCAACCAGACCCTCGTCCTCTTGAAGCCCGATGCCGTGGAGCGCGGCCTCGTCGGCGCCATCGTCTCCCGCTTCGAGGCCAAGGGCCTGCGCATCGCGCGCATGGAGCTGCGCACCCTCGATGCGGGCGTGCTGGCTCGGCACTACGAGGAGCACGTCTCGAAGCCGTTCTACCCCGAACTCGTCGCCTTCATGTCGCGCGGGCCCGTGGTGGCGATGGTGGTGGAGGGTCCGACCGACGCGTGGGAGGTCGTGCGGTCCATGATGGGCGCGACCAATCCCGTCAAGGCCGCGCCGGGCACGATCCGGGGCGACCTCGGGCTGGAAATGACCGAGAACCTCGTCCACGGCAGCGATTCAGCCGAGTCGGCCGCCCGCGAGATCGCAATCTTCTTCCCCCGCTGAACCTCGGGCCTCGGCCCGTCTCGGTACCCTTGGGGGACGCCGGCTCCGCCCCGGGACGGCCGGGAGCACGGGTAGGCACACGAACTCCATGGCTCGGACGACTCTCTCCCTCGGTCGCGACATCGCCATCGACCTCGGGGCGTCGAACACGCTCATCTTCGTGAAGGGCGAGGGCATCGTCCTCAACGAGCCGTCGACCGCCGCAGTGGACAAGTCCACGGGCCAGCTCGTCGCCGTCGGACATGACGCGAAGCGGATGTGGGGACGGGTCCCCGCCAACCTGCGGTTGGTGCGCCCGTTGGAGAGCGGCATCATCGTCGACTTCGACGTGTGCGAGCAGATGCTCCGCGAGTTCATCCGGCACGTGACGAACAGCCGGTGGAGCAAGCCCCGAATGGTCATTGCCGTTCCCAGCGTCGTCACGGGCGTCGAGAAGCGCGCCGTGCAGGACGCCGCCGAGTTTGCGGGCGCCCGCCGGCCCGTCTATCTGATCGAGAAGCCGATGGCGGCGGCCATTGGTTGCGGTCTCCCGGTCGGTGAGCCGAGTGCCAACCTCATCGTCGAGATCGGAGGCGGCACGACGGAGGTGGCCGTGATCTCGATGGGTGGGATCGTCACCGTGAATTCCGTGCGGACGGCCGGTGACGAGCTGGACAAGGCGATCGTCACCGGCTTCCGCAAGGCGTACGCCCTGGACATCGGCGTGAACACCGCCGAGGAGGTGAAGATCCAGATCGGGTCGGCCTGGCCGCTCGCGGAGGAGTTCTCCGCCGAGGTCGGCGGCCGCGACGCCGTGACCGGCCTGCCCCGCACGCAGGTGGTGACGACGGAGGAGGTGCGCGCGATGCTCGAGGATCCCGTCGCGATCATGATCGACTCGATCCGCACCACGCTCGAGCGCACGCCGGCTGAGCTCGCCGCCGACATCATCAACAACGGACTGGTCCTCTCGGGGGGCAGCGCACTACTGGTGGGGCTGGCGGAGCGGATCACCAACGACACGGGCATCGAGGCGTTCGTCGCCGAGGAACCGCTGTATTCGGTGGTGCTCGGCTGCGGCATGGCGCTCGACAACCTCGAGGCCCTGAGGAACATGTCGAGCCGGGACATCGCGGAATAGCTGCGGATGGCGGTCCTGTCGCAACGGCGGCGCCGGGCAGTGGTGCTGCTGGCGCTGGCAACGGTGTTCGTGATCACGCTCGATCTGGGCGGAGGCGCCGGCGCAGCCGCGGCGCGCGGCATCGTCTCGGGGCTCTTCAGCCCCGTCGAGCGGGTGATGCGGGTGGTGACGCGACCGATCGGCGACGTGTGGAGGGCGGTCGGCGAGTACGACGCCCTGCTCGAGGAGAACCGGATCCTGCGGGAGAAGGTGGCGCAGCAGGAGGGCGCGGCGATCGCCGCTGCTGCGTCGGTGCGACTCTCCCAGGAGCTCCTCGCACTGAACGGCCTTCCCACGCTGGCCGGCATCAATTCCGTGTCGGCGCAGGTCATCGGTGAGGCGCCGTCCAACCTCTCGGCGACCGTCGAGATCAACCAGGGATCGGACAGCGGCATCCGCGTCGGCATGCCGGTACTCAACGCCGCGGGCCTCGTCGGGCGCATCACCCGCGTCGAGCGCGAGCGTGCCGTGGTGATGCTGATCAGCGACCCCAACTACGCGGTGTCGGTGAAGATCGTCGATCCGCCCGATCCGGAGGACTTTGTCGCGATCGGTCCCGAACTGCCCGATCCCGACGCCACCACGACCACGTTGCCACGGCCCGTCGCCACGACGGCGATTCCGGGGTTCACGCCGGGCGAGCAGGTGGTGGCGTCGACGGTGCCGCAGGTCATCGTCGACGTGCCGTCGCTGACGGTGCCTGCCGGCACGGCCGACTCGGTGCGCGAGACGGGCATCTTCGAGGGGAAGGGGTTCGAGAACCTCCCCGAGGTGCGCTTCATCGAGAACACCAAGCGCTTCGGCGAGGTGAAGGTCGGCTCGCCCATCGTCACGGCAGGGGGGTCGCAGAGCCTCGCGCCACCGGACATCGTCATCGGGACGGTGCTGAATCCCGTGGGGCGGGCGGGCGTGGCCGGGAATCGCTACGTCATCCAGATTACGGCCGACCTGAAGAACCTCTCGTTCGTCCGCATCCTGCTGTACCAGCCGATCACGGAGCGCGGCGCGGCCGCGCCCGCGACGACGGTTGCGGCGCCATGATCGACCGGTTGCTCGCGCTGCTGACGAACCGGTGGGCGCGTCTCGTGCTCGTCGCGCTGGTCGTGGGCGGCCTGCAGACCACGTTGTTCGGCGACGTGCGGCCGTTCGACACGGTGGTGCAGTTTGCGTTCCTCTACGCGGCGCTGGCCGGCGCCATCCACGGGGCGGAGGTCGGCGCCATCGCGGGCTTCGTCGTGGGATTCCTCTATGACACCGCATTGACGTCGCCGTTCGGGCTCACCGCGGCGGTGGCGGCGCTCGTCGGTGCGGGGGGTGGTCTGCTGCCGTTCCTCGTCCGCGACCCGACCTGGTGGTCGATCTCGCTTGCCGCGGCTGCGGCGACTGCGGGCGGCGTCCTCGCTCTTCCGGTTGCGATGATCCTCGTCGGCACGCCGTCCGGCATCGGAGGGGCGGTGGTCGGCCTGGCGACCGTCGCCGCAGCCGTGAACCTGTTGCTCTCGATACCGATGATCCCCGTCGTGCGCTGGACGCTCCGGGACGCAAGACTGTCGGACTGAGCGATGCCTGACGGTTCCGCGCGGAAGCGCCGCAAGAAGATCGACCCGATGATCGTGCTCGGCGTGGTCGCCGCGGTGATGTTCTCCGGCCTCGCAACCCGCATGTGGTACCTGCAGGCGGTGCAGGCCGACGACAACCTCGCGATCGTGCAGCAGGTGCAGACCCGCAGCATCCGCGTCATGCCTGAGCGGGGCAGGATCTTCGACGCAGAGGGCCGCATCCTGGCCGACAACAAGCGGGTGCTGGTCGTGTCGATCGACCGCAACTACCTCCGTGACGAGGACGGTCGCACCGAGCTGTTCCGACGGCTGTCGGGGCCGCTGCAGATGACGATGGACCAGTTGGACGCCCGGCTCGACGACGAGCGGTACGGACCGCTCGAGTTCCTCCCCCTGAAGGAGGGCGTCTCGGAGGAACTTGCGCTCTTCCTCGAGGAACGCTGGGAGGACTATCCGGGGATCGTGGTGCAGGAGAGCTGGCGCAGGGTGTACCCCTACGGAGCCCTCGCGTCGCACGTGGTGGGCTACCTCGGCGCGATCCTCAAGGAGAACCTCGCCTACTACCGCGCGCTCGGGTACGAGCCCAACGAGCGCGTCGGCAGCTACGGAGTCGAGCAGTTCTACCAGACCGAGTTGCGGGGCAAGCCCGGCGTGCGCGTGTTCCGGGTGAACGCGCAGGGCCGCGTCGTGCGGGAGGACATGTTGGCCGGGGTCGACGCGCAGCCGGGCAACGACATCCATCTGTCGATCGACCTCGACATCCAGTTGTTCGCCGAGCAGGCCCTGGAGACGCAGCTGATGCTGCGGCGCCGCGTCGAGGGGGGCATCCAGCGGCTGCCCGACGGGACGCCCGATCCGGCGAACCCCGATCCGGTGCTCTACAAGGCCCCCGCGGGATCCGTCGTCGTGCTCAACCAGGAAACCGGACAGGTGGTGGCGATGGCCTCCTATCCGCGGTTCGACCTCCGTTGGTTCACCTCGGGAATCAGCAGCAAGAAATTCGCCGAGATCTTTCCCCCGACCGACGACCCCGACCTCTCGGTGCTGGTCAACCGCGCGGTGTCCGGCCGCTACAACCTCGGATCGTCGTTCAAGCCGCTGGTGGCGTACGCGGCGCTGAACACCGGCCAGCTGCCCGGTGGCGCCGAGTACGAGTTCCTCGACCGCGGCACCTACAAGCTGGAGAGCATCCCCAACTACCGGTGCCGCGAGGGCGTGAAGTGCGTGTTCCGGAACTCGCTGTGCCCCGCGACAGCGACGCCGTGCAGGTACGGCACGGTGAACGTGGAGTCGGCGCTGGCGGTGTCGAGCGACACGTTCTTCTACAAGATCGGCGAGCAGATCCTGACCGAGCGCGGCTACCAGCCGATCCTGGAGCAGGAGGTGCGGGCCTTCGGCCTCGGCTCGCCGACGTTCATCGACCTCCCCAACGAGTACGCGGGCACCATCCCCAACAAGGCCCTGAAGCGGCGCCTCGCCGACCTCGGCGTCATCGCGGAGGACGCCGGTCGCGCGTACTACGTCGGAGACCAGATCCTCTTCTCGATCGGCCAGGGGCTGCTCTCCGCCACGCCGCTGCAGATGGCCGTCGCCTACGGCGCCTTCGCCAACGGCGGGCGGGTGCTCATGCCGAGCGTCGCATCGGCCGTGCTCGTCCGCACCCCCGACGCCGCACCGGGGTACGCCGACATCACGAACGCCAACGTGAAGTGCCCCGACCAGGACGACGCGCTCGGTGGCGCCACCGTTGCGCCGGACGGCGGCAACGGGACCACCACCACGACGTCGCCCGTGCGGGACCTCCCGGGGTGCGTCGCGGTCGGTCCGGTCGTCGTCAACGAGGACGACCGCATCCGGCTCGAACCGCGGTTCGACCTGCTCCAGGGCGAGCCGCTCCGGTTCGCCGATCTGCCGCCGACGAACCTCGTCAACATGGAGCCGACGGTCCGCGATCCGATCGTTCGCGGCCTGCAGCGGGTGATCAACGGACCGGGCGTCGACTACGACTACTACCACAAGGCGACCGGGGAGAACCTGTTCCGGTCCTACCCGTACGAGAAACTGCCGATCGCAGGCAAGACCGGCACCGCACAGGGGTTCGGCAACCTTCCGTGGAACGACTCGTCGGTCTTCGGGGCGTTCAGCCTCGATCCCGAGCAGCCGTACACCGTCTTTGCCTATCTCGAGAAGTCCGGATACGGCTCGCAGGCGGCGGCGCCGGTTGCGAAGTGCATCTATCTCGCACTGGCCGGCGAGTACCGGCTCGACCCCGTCACGGTGGCCGAGCCGTTGAACCTGGCGAGCACCACGCCTGCGCCGCCGTTGACGATGCGCAATCCCCTGTGCCTCGCGGGGATCCGGTCGGAGGGCCGCGACTGATGGCGGTGGCGGGGCGCCAGTCGGGCGTCGGCAGCCTGTCATTCAAGGGGTTCGCGCGCGAGTGGAACAAGGCCTACTCGGATCCGATCCGCAACATCGACTGGATCCTCATTGCGGCGATTGCGGCGCTCGCGGTGATCGGCGTGTTCACCGTGTACTCGGCGACGCACCTTCGCCTGATCGACCAGGGCTTCGACCCGTTCGTCTACACCCAGCGGCAGGTGATCTTCCTCATCGTCGCGGCGGGTGCGATGTCGGTGATGATGTGGCTCGGCCATGAATGGCTGCGCGCGAAGGCGGCGCTGGCCTATGGGGGGGTCATCCTCGGTCTCGTCCTGGTTCCCGTGTTCGGCGCCGTGACCGGGGGCGCGCGCCTTGCGATCGACTTTGGCCCGGTCTCGCTTCAGCCCGCGGAGTTCGCGAAGCCCGTCGTGATCCTCCTCGTGGCCGCGTACGTCGCGGACGCGTCCAAGGACGAGGTCGACTGGCACCACTTCGTCATGTCGCTGATCGGGGTGATCGTTCCGTTGATGTTCATCCTCATCCAACCCGATCTCGGTTCGGCATCGGTGGTGATCGCCGGGTTCACCGGCCTCATGTACGCCGCGAATGCCCGGCGCCGGTACCTCCTGCTCATCGCCGCGATGACGGCGGGGTCGATTGCGGTGTCGATCGCCGCCGTTCCCCGGCTCGGCTACCAGCTCCGCCGGTTCGACGCATGGCTCAACCAGAACTCGTTCGATCCCGACCTGCAGAAGGTCGTGCTCCAGGTGCGCTTCGCCAAGCGGGCGGTGTCGACCGGCGGATTCGACGGTCAGGGATACCTGCAGGGGCCGCTGACCAACGGCAAGTACATCCCGGTGCAGTTCACCGACTTCCCGTTCTCGGCGATCGGCGAGCAGTTCGGCATGGTCGGGGGACTCGTGGTGCTGTCGCTCTTCGGGGTGCTTCTGTGGCGGATCTGGGTGATCGCGCGGTCTGCGGGCGACCGCTTCAGCCAGCTCCTCGGTACGGCGATCTTCTGCATGATGCTGTGGCAGACGTTCCAGAACATCGGCATGGCCCTCGGCGTCACGCCGGTGAGCGGAATTCCCCTGCCGTTCATCTCCTACGGGGGATCGCACCTCCTCGGGAGCGCGATCCTGATGGGGCTGGTCCAGAGCATCGCGATGCGTCGCCGTCTCTGAACCGCCGTTCGAGGCTGCCTCAGGGGTAGGGTGGGGGTCACGTCGGGGGTGCGTCCCCGGCACGACATCGACGAGCGGCGACCGGGCGCGACAGCGCAGAGGGCGCCCGGCGGCACGCCGGCCAGAGGGCCGGGGCCGCAGACGGAAACGAGCGGAACATGAGCGAAGAGCAGGTCGGAGCCGAAGGCGGCTCCGTGTCGGGCGGTACCCAGGGTGGCCAGCCGGTGCGCAAGCGGCGGCGCGGGAAGCGGGGCGGCCGTAACCGCAGTTCCTCCCGGTCGGGTGGCGGCTCGGCGGCGCTCCCGTCGACCCAGCAGATGGAGCTCCCGGATCCGCCGGGCGAAGGCATGCCGCGACCGGTCGACGGCCAGGAGGGGGCTCCCCGTCCGAAGATCGGCGACACGCGCCCTGCCCCGAAGATCGGCGACACGCGCCCGGCGCCGAAGATCGGCGACACGCGCCCCGGCTCGGCGCCGACCCCGCGTCAGGCTCCGGCGGGAGGCAAGTCAGCCAGCAAGGGCGACGGTGGCAAGGGTGACGGCGGTTCGCGTCGTGGCGGTCGTGGCGGCCGCTCCCGTCGCGGCGCCAAGTCGGCGCAGCCGGAGCGGACCGAGGCCGACCTCATGGAGCGCCGCCGCGGCAAGGAGCGCCACGGCAAGGCGGTGGGTCGCTACCTCATGTGCGTGCAGGTCCGCGAGGACGTCACGCAGGTGGCGGTGCTGGAGGGGCGCAGCCTGATCGAGCACTACGTCTCGCGGCCGGCGGACGACGAACTGCAGATCCACGGCAACATCTACCTCGGGCGCGTGCAGAACGTGCTTCCGGGGATGGAGGCGGCGTTCGTCGACATCGGCACGGCGAAGAACGCCGTGCTGTACCGGGGTGACGTGCAGTTCGACCGCGAGGACGTGGTGGAGCAGGGCCCCAACCCGCGCATCGAGCAGGTGCTCCGCGCCCGTCAGCTCATTCTCTGCCAGGTGACGAAGAACCCGATCGGCGCCAAGGGTGGACGGTTGACGCAGGAAGTGTCCCTGCCGGGACGCTTCGTCGTCCTCATTCCCGACTCCCGGACCTACGGGATCAGCAAGCGCCTGCCGGACGGCGAGCGCCGGCGGCTCCGCTCCATCCTCGACCGGATCAAGCCGGAGCAGCACGGCATCATCGTGCGCACGGCGGCGGAGAATGCGACCGAGCACGAGCTGACCACCGACCTCACGAGGCTCCTCGAGCAGTGGGAGGTCATCCGCGAGGCGGCCGCCAAGGCGAACACCCCGACCCTCCTGTATCGCGAGCCCCCGCTGGCGGTGAGGGTCATCCGCGAGGAATTCTCCAACGAGTACCGCGGGATCGTGATCGACGACCGTGCGCTCCACGACGAGGTGAAGTCCTACGTCACGGCGTTCAACCCGGAGTTCGCCGACCGGATCGAGTTCTACGACGCAGAGGCCGAGGGATTGTCGCTCTTCGAGCAGCACCGGGTCCACGAACAGGTGCGCAAGGCCCTGGACCGGAAGGTCTGGCTGCCGTCCGGCGGCTCGCTCATCATCGAGCACACCGAGGCGCTGACCGTGATCGACGTCAACACGGGTAAGAACGTCGGGCGCTCGAACCTCGAGGAAACGGTCTTCCACAACAACCTCGAGGCGGCCGAGGAGATCGCGCGACAGCTCCGGCTGCGCGACATCGGCGGCATCATCGTGATCGACTTCATCGACATGGAGGTGCGGGAGAACCGCCGCCGGGTCATCGAAGCCTTCCGGGACGCGCTGGCGCGCGACAAGACCCGCACCCACGTCTACGAGATCTCCGACCTCGGGCTGGTGGAAATGACGCGGAAGCGGATCGGGGAGGGTCTCCTGACCGCCTTCGCGGACCAGTGCGGCACGTGCGAGGGCCGCGGGATGACCCTCAATCTCGCGATGCTCGATTGAGGTTGGGTCGGCCGAGGGCCGGGGAGTAGAGTCGGGAGACGTTATGTACGCAGTAATCGCATCAGGTGGCAAGCAGGAGCGGGTGTCGACGGGCCAGCAGGTCCAGGTCGAGTTGCTCGGTGCCGAGACCGGGTCCACCGTCACCCTGCAGCCCGTCCTCGTCGTCGACGGCGACACGGTGCTCTCCACCCCCGCCGAGTTGGCCAAGGCGTCGGTCACGGGCAAGGTCGTCGGCACGGTTGCCGGGCCGAAGATCGACGGGTTCACCTACAAGCGGCGCACCAACCAGCGACGCCGGTACGGCCACCGTCAGCACTACTCGCTCGTCGAGATCACCGCGATCGCGAAAGGCTAGGGACCATGTCGAAGACCAAGGGTGGCGGCTCAACCAAGAACGGCCGGGACTCGAATGCACAGCGTCTCGGCGTGAAGGTGTTCGACGGCACCATGATCACGGCGGGCACGATCCTCGTCCGTCAGCGCGGCACGAAGGTGCACCCGGGGCTGAACGTCGGCAAGGGCAAGGACGACACCTTGTTCGCCCTCGCCGAGGGCAGCGTCAAGTTCGGCCAGCGCCGCGGGCGCAAGGTCGTCGACGTGCTGCCACTCGCGGGCTGAACGCCCGCCGCTACCAGACGTCGATTCCGCGCGGCAGCCGTTCGCGGGTCCAGCCCAGGAGCGCCTCGCCCTGCCGGCAGGCGAAGCGGTCCGTCATGCCACCGACGTATGCGACGGCCTCCCGGAACGCCCCTTCCGATCCGGGCTCCTGCCCGTCCCGACGGGGAGGCAACAGGCCGGGCTGCGCGGCATAGGCCTCGACCAGTGCGCGCAGCAGGTCGATCACCGAGTTGGCCTGTGCGACGGACGAGTCGCGCATGTAGACGCGCTCGTAGTTGAACTGGCGGAACCCGGCGAGGGCGTCCGCGATCCGAGTGGTCATGCCGATGCGGCCCGTCGATGCGCTCGCGTCGATCATCGCGGTGATGAACGCCCGTAGCTGGCTCGCCCGCGTCGTGCCGCACTGCGCACGGACCTCGGGCGGCAGTTCGTCCGGTCGGACGATTCCAGCGGCGACTGCGTCCTCGAAGTCGTGGCACACGTAGGCGATCCTGTCCGCCCACGAGACGACCTCGCCCTCGGGGGTCGCGGGCGCGGGCCTCGACCACGAGTGGTTGCGGATGCCGTCGAGGGTCTCCGTGCACAGGTTGAGCGGCTCGAGCGTGACGTCGGCGCCCCAGGTCGCGTGGTCGTAGCCGCCGTCGACGAACGGGCTGAGGGCGTCCTCGCTGGCGTGTCCGCCCGGTCCATGGCCGCAGTCGTGTCCGAGCGCGATGGCCTCGGTCAGCGCGACGTTCAACCCGAGCACGCGCGCGACGGAGCCTGCCACCTGGGCGACCTCGAGCGCGTGGGTGAGCCGGGTGCGCTGGTGGTCGTCGGGGAAGACGAAGACCTGCGTCTTGCCCGCGAGCCTCCGGAACGCCGGGGAATGAAGGATGCGGTCGCGGTCGCGCTCGAAGCACAGGCGGAAGGGATCGGGCTCCTCCTCATGCGCGCGGGATCCGGCGCCGACCGACCGCGTGGCGAGCGGCGAGAGCGCGGCGTCCTCGGTGGCCTCGCGCTCCTCGCGGGATGCGACGGACGCGGTGCCGGGGCCCGCCCACGAGTCGCGGTGTGCCAGCCGAATGGCGCCATCGGCATGGCCGTGCATCGTCGAGGCCCAGGAGACGTGACGGTCGGGTTCCACGAGCCAACGCTAGGACACGGGTGGCGCAGTTAGCCTTGCAAGCCCCATGAGCGCATTCGTCGACGAAGCGCAGCTCAACGTCCGCGGCGGCGACGGCGGCTTCGGCTGCGTGAGCTTCCGCCGGGAGGGACCCGTGGCCTTCGGCGGGCCGAACGGCGGCGACGGCGGCGATGGGGGCGACGTCTGGCTCGAGGCCGACCACAACGTCGCGTCCCTACTCGCATTCCGTGACCATCCCCACCGTCGGGCGTCGGACGGTGCGAACGGGATGGGCAAGGACCAGCACGGCCGTCGTGGGGGAGACCTCGTGGTGCGCGTTCCCGAGGGAACGGTGGTGCGCGAGATGTACACCGGCGAGGTGCTCGCCGACCTCTCGGTCCATGGGTCCCGGTTCCGGGCGGCCCGCGGGGGGCGTGGAGGACGCGGCAACGCCCGCTTCCTGTCGAACCGGCGCCGCGCGCCGCGGTTCGCCGAGCAGGGGGAGCACGGAGAGGAGTCGTGGCTCGCTCTCGAGCTGAAGTTGATGGCCGACGTCGCCCTCGTGGGGTTCCCGAACGCGGGCAAGAGCACGTTCATCTCCGCCGTGTCCGCCGCGAAGCCGAAGGTCGCCAACTATCCCTTCACCACGCTCGAGCCGCACCTGGGCGTGGTGCGCCTCGGCGACGACGCGGAGTTCGTGATGGCGGACATCCCCGGCATCATCGAGGGAGCGAGCGAGGGCAGGGGGCTGGGGCTCCGGTTCCTTCGCCACATCGAGCGCGCACGGGTGCTCTGCGTCCTGGTCGATCTCGCGCCGATGGATGGGCGGGCGCCCGACGACCAGCTCGCAGTGCTCATCGACGAGCTCGGCAGGTTCCGGCCCGAGCTGCTGGAACGTCCGCGGCTGGTGGTGGGGACGAAGCTCGACGCCGCCGATTCCGGCACGGTGTCCGCATGGCCGGGGGCCACGATGTCCGCGGTGACGGGGGCGGGGGTGCGCGAGGTGCTCGGCCGGTTGGCGTCCCTGGTCGCAGAGGCGCGGGCGGTGCTGCCCCGCGAGCAGGGCGAGGTCGTCATCAGGCCGGATCCGCAGGGCGCCACGGTGGAGCGCACCGGCGAGAACGAGTTCCGGCTGTCGGGGCGCGAGGTCGAGCGTGCCGTCGCGCTCAGTGACGTCACCACGCCGGACGCGCTCGTCTACATCGAGGAACGGTTGCGCACCGCCGGCGTGCTGCGCCTCCTCGCGCGGGCCGGCGCGACGGACGGTGCCGTCGTGCGCATCGGCGAGTTCGAGTTCGACTACCGACCGGAGGCCTGACCGCCGTGCGCATCGTGGTGAAGATCGGCACGTCCTCGGTGACCGAGCGTTCCGGCCAGATCCGCGACGCCGCGATCGGCGAGCTGTGCGACCAGGTGGCCGCGGCACGGTCGGAGGGGCACGAGGTGATCGTCGTGTCGTCTGGCGCGGTGGCGGGCGGCGTCGGGGCGCTCGGACTGGAGGCGCGGCCCGCGGACACGCTCACGTTGCAGGCGCTTTCGGCCGTGGGCCAGAGCGTGCTGATGGCCCGCTACAACGGCCACCTCGCCCGCCACGGGCTCGTCGGCGGGCAGGTCCTGCTCGTGCCGCACGACTTCATCGACAGATCCCAGTATCTCCATGCGCGCGCCACGCTGGTCCGGCTGCTGGAACTCGGGTGCGTCCCCGTGATCAACGAGAACGACGCCATCGCGAGCGACGAGATCCGCTTCGGCGACAACGACCGGATCGCGGCACTGGTGGCGCACCTCGTCCGCGCCGACGTCCTCGTGCTGCTGACCGACACGGACGGGTTGTACACCGCTGATCCGTCGCGCGATCCCTCGGCGCGCCTCGTCGAGGTGGTCGCCGCCGACGACCCGTTGCTGAGCGTCCGGGCGACGTCGTCGGGCACGCAGGTCGGGAGC
Source organism: Ilumatobacteraceae bacterium (assembly GCA_044235415.1). Lineage (GTDB taxonomy): Bacteria > Actinomycetota > Acidimicrobiia > Acidimicrobiales > Ilumatobacteraceae > UBA3006. Next base: position 17,201 of record JBIIHV010000006.1, read on the forward strand.
GGCGGGATGGCGTCGAAGCTCGCCGCGGCACGGATCGCCTCGTGGTCGGGGGTGCGGACGGTGATCGCCGCGGCGTCGAAGCCGGGCGTGCTCGATGGGGCGATCCGTGGGGCGGCGGATACGGGCACGCAATTCCTCCCGCACGACAGGAACCTCCCCGCCCGCAAGCTCTGGATCGCGTTCGCGGCCCAGGCGACGGGCACCGTCGTCGTCGACCACGGTGCCCGTGACGCGCTCACGTCGCGGCACTCGTCGCTCCTGCACGCGGGTGTGCTCGAGGTACGGGGCGACTTCGCCGCCGGCGACACGGTCGAAGTCGTCGGTTCCGACGGCGAGGCCTTCGCCCGCGGCATGGCGACCGTCGACGCGACGAGGGCGGCGGCAGCGGCGGGACGGACGAGCGAGTCGCTACCCGAGGACGTGCCGAGCGAGCTGATTCACCGTGACGACCTCGTGATCCTCGCGGCCCGGTAGGCGGACCGAAGGACCGACCGCACGTCGGGATCGCCGAGTACGGCAGCCACGGCGACGAACGCCAGCGACCCTGCGGCGAGGGCCAGCGCGCCGTGCAGCGGGGCGGCCCCGTGCGGCGAGCCGCCCGTCGCTGCCACGATCGCCGCACCCATGGCCCCCGCGGCGGCGACCCAGCGCAGCGACGGGACGCCGAGCTCTCGCACCGACCATCCCGCCGTTCGACGGGAGAGGATCGCGAGTGCGACGGCGGCACCCGTCAGGTACGCGCCGGAGAAGGCGAGGCCGAGACCGAGTACGTCGAGGCGCCCCGCGAGCAGCACCGCGAGGACCACGTTCACCGCGTTCTCGCCGAGGTTGACGAGGCACGGCGTCCGCGCGTCGCCGCGTGCATAGAACCCGCGGAGGGCGAACAGGTACACCGAGAACCCGGCGAGGCCGGCCGCGAGCCCCGTCAGTGCGCGGGCGGTGTTCGCAACCGCCGCACCGTCGAAGTTGCCGTATCCGAGGAGGACGTCGACGACGGGACGGGCGAGCGAGACGAGCGCGACCGAGGCGGGGAGCGTCAGCAACACGGTGTAGCGGAGTCCGGCCGACAAGCGGTTGGCGAACGCACGGTCGTCGCGTTCCGCCGCGTGGCGTGCCAGCAGCGGCACGAACGTGGTGGCGATGGTGACCGCCGCGAGGCCGTGCGGCAGCTGGACGAGTGCGTAGGCCTTGGCGTAGGCGTCGACGAGGCCGCTGCCCGGCGACGCGAGGTTCTTCACGGCGACGAGTGCGGCCTGGTTGGCTGCCACGTAGCCGAGCGTCCATCCCGACATCCGGACGAGCTCGCGAACCCGTGGGTGTCCGGGGTCGAGGTGGGGCCGGAAGGGCGCGCCACTCCGGGCGACGGCCGCGAGCATGACCGCCGCCGAGGCGCCGATGCCGAGCGTGGTCGACAGCCCGAGGAGCCACCGCGCGGCGCCGCCGGATGCGACGTCCCCGATCCCGGGCCTGCCGCCGTCGACGGTGAGGGGCAGCAGCACCACGAGCGCGATCGTCACGACGTTGGCGAGCGCCGGCGACCACGCGGCGGCGAAGTAGCGGCCGCGCGCGTTGAGCACCGCGCTGCCGACCGCGATGACCGCGTAGAAGAGGATCTGCACCAGGAAGATCCGCGCGAGCGCCGTGCCGGCGGCGCGGAAGGCCTCGACGTCCGTGCCCGGTGCGGGACTCAACGTGAAGACGCGGAAGATCCACGGCGCGGCGGCGACGGCGACCGCGGTCAGCGCCGCCGCAGCCACGAGCGCCGCCGTCGCGACCGCGTCGACGTCCCTGGCGTCGGTCCGTGATGCGGCGGCCCTGACGAAGAGCGGCACGAGCGCCGCGGAGAGCACTCCTCCTATCACGAGCTCGTAGATCGCGTTGGGCGCGTTGTTCGCCGCCTCGAACGCGTCGGCGAGGGCGGTCTGGCCGACGACGGCTCCGAAGACGACGATGCGTGCGAGGCCGGTCAGACGGGAGACCGCGGTTCCTGCCGCGACGACGAGGTTCGAGCGGCGGAGACCCGGCATGCTGCGGTCGATCGTAGGTTCCGGGCGGAGCGCGGCGGCCGCCGGCAACTAGGGTTCCACGGGTGCCAGACCCCTTTTCCTCCGTCCAGTCGGTCCGAGAGGGCCTCCAGTCCGTCGACTACCTCGCCGACGAGGGCATCGCAGGCGTCGTCTACCTCGCGAGGCGGCTGGGCAAGCCGGTGCTCGTCGAGGGCCCGGCTGGCACGGGAAAGACGCAGTTGGCGAAGAGCGTCGCGGAGCTGTCGGGCGCGCGGCTGATCCGCCTGCAGTGCTACGAGGGCCTCGACGAATCGAAGGCGCTCTACGAGTGGAACTACAAGAAGCAGCTGCTGCGGATCCAGGCCGACAA
>JBIIHV010000102.1:0-6277 GCA_044235415.1 Ilumatobacteraceae bacterium
CGTCGGCACCAGCCGCACCACGCGCAGCGTGTTGTCGAGGCTGTTGCCGCCGCCGCGCACGCCCAGCGCCTGGCCGACGCCCATCGGCACGAAGTCGCCGAGCACCGCGAGCGCCGCCGCGTCCACGCCTCCCGGCAGGTCGCGGATCCGCACCCACATCGTCGTGCGGCCGTCGTTGGACGTGCCGTCCAGCTCGGCGAGGCTCCGCCCCGACACCACCCGCTGCTCGAACCGCTCGTGCACGGTGCCGCCGATGGGATGGCGGTGCTCCCGCTCGGGCAGGTCGGCGGGTGCGGGGACTGCGGGGGCGGTGGCGAACTGCGCGTCGAGGTCGAACTCGCGCGCGCCGAGCGCCGCGTTGACCGCGATGACCTCGCGCCCGCCCACACGGCCGATGCCCCGTGCCTGCGTCACCTGGTTGCCCGTCACCGCCAGCAGGACGTCGATCTCGAGCACCTCACCCAGCCGCGCGTACGAGAGGTACTGCCCCGTCGCCCACACCAGCGGCCGCCGGCTCAACTGCTCCATCGCCGCCACCACGCCCGCGAGCGCGGCGCCGCCGAAGAGGAACCGTCCGCTCGTCGCGAGTCCCGGCACGACTTCCATCGCCCACCGGCCGTTCGTCGCACCGGCCGTGCCGCGGGGCTCGAGTCCGAGGAAGGTCGACGAGTCCATGCCGCCCCGGCACCCTACTTCTGGACGCGTACCGGGGGTACGGTGGCGCGCCATGGGGCGGCCCGACGCACCGTGGGTGGGGGATGCGTGCTCGCTCGTCGACGCCTTCCGTCGCGGCGAGCGGTCTCCGGCCGAGGAACTCGAGGCGGTGCTCGACGCGGTCGGCCGCAGCGCGCTCAATGCGTTTTCGTTCCTCGACGCCGACGGCGCGCGCGAGCGGGCGGTCCGCTCCGACACGTCCCTCCCATTCGGTGGCGTACCCGTCGGCGTGAAGGAACTGGACGCCGTGGCCGGGTGGCCCGACACGGAGGCGTGCACCGTGTTCGCGTCGCGCCGCGCCGCGCACACGTCGGTGATGGTCGACCGCGCGGTCCGGCGGGGCGGGGTGAACCCCATCGGGCTGTGCACCGCGAGCGAGTTCGGCGGCGTCAACGTCACGCGCACCGTGCTGAACGGGGCGACCCACAACCCGTGGCGCCCGGGCACCACGCCCGGTGGCTCGTCGGGCGGCAGTGCGGCCGCGGCGGCGGGAGGGCTCGTGACCCTCGCCACCGGTGGCGACGGCGGCGGATCGATCCGCATCCCGGCGGGCTTCACCGGACTCGTCGGTCTGAAGGCCACGTTCGGCCGCATCCCGCGGGCGCCGAAGGTCCAGCTCGGCAACCTGACGGTCTCAACCGGCGTGATGGCGCGCAGCGTGCGCGACGTGGCGCGGTGGTTCGACACGTGCAACGGTCGCGACGACCGCGATCCGTTCAGCCTCCCCCGCACCGAGGGCTGGGAGCGCGCCCTCGGCACGCTCGGTGACGCGCTGCGCGGACGGCGCGTGGCCCTCGCACCGGATTGGGGCGGCGCCGTCGTCGCGCCGCGCATGTGGGACGCGCTCGAGGAGGCCGCGCGCACGCTCGCCCGCGCGACGGGCATGTCGATCGTCGACGTCGACACGTCGCTGCCGCGCATGGGCGCCGCCTGGTCCGTCAGCGGCATGCTCGAGATCCGCGCGCAGCTCGGAGATGCGTGGCCGTCGTGCGCCGGCGACCTGACGCCCGAGATTCGCTTCGGCCTCGAGGCGACCGAGGGCGCGTACGGACCGGAGGCACGCGCGCGCATCGAGGCCCGCCGGATGGAGTTGAACGAGCGGATGGCGGCGATCTTCTCCGAGGTCGACTTCGTCGTCGGGGCGAGCAACCCGGACGTCGCGTTCCCCGCCGAGGGTCCCCTGCCGTCGACGTTCGGCGGCATCGAGGCCGGCGCGGGCAACAACGGCCGGTTGACCTTCCCCGCCAACCTCCACGGCAACCCCGCGATCTCGCTGCCAGCCGGACTCCTCGACGGCCTCCCGATCGGGCTGCAGATCAACGCGCGGCACCACCACGAGCCGCTGCTGCTCGAGCTCGGCGCGGCCATGGAGCGCGAGATGCCCTGGCCGCTCGTCGCACCCAGCTCGCCCTGCTGACGCCCCCTAGCCGGCGAGCAGCGCGCGGGCGACGATGTCGGTGCAGAACGCGGTGAGGATCGCCAGGTACATCAGCCCGGTCGCCGCCATCACCGCGGCGTAGCTCCGCTCGCGCAGCGCGGCGCGCGTGACGAACGCCAGCACGCCCGTCAGCACCGCCGATGCGAGCCAGAACCAGCCGAGCACGCCATCCCACCCGTCGTCGACGGTGCCGTTCAGCACGCTCACCATCCCCGTGGGCAGCAGCAGCACCGCAACCTCGAACGGCCACGTGACGATCACGGCCGTGGTCATCTCGTTGAGCAGGCGTCGCGGCATCCCCGGCTGCACGAGGTACCAGTGCCCGAGCAGCATCGCGTCGCTGACCGCGCCGAGGAACGCCGTCCCGACGAGCACGCGAGCGATGGACACCGCCGTGCCGCCCGCGCCTTCGGCGGCAGCCGCCGCGGCCGCGACGAGTCCCGGCACCGCGAGCGCCGGAGCGATGAGATCGAGCGACGGGCGGCGGGCGCGCAGCGTCGCCAGCGCCGCCACGACGACGGCCACGCCCGAGGCCTCGCGCAGCGGCACCACGCCGTACCGTGCACCGAGCACGACCGAGATGGCCGCGAACGCGGCGAACGTCGCGCGCAGCAAGAGGCCGTAGCCGGGTCCCGCGACACCCCTGCGCGTGGTGAACCACAGGAAGCCGAGGCCGCCGGCCGACCACTGCAGCATCACGGTCGCCGCGTCGAGCCGGATCACCGCGTACCCCCGGACGTCAGGCCTCGACGACCACGAGGGCGTGGTCGGCGGCGTTCATCGGCAGCGGACCCGTCCCGGTCGCGACGACGATGTCCTCGAGGCGCATGCCGAACCGGCCCGGCACGTAGATGCCGGGCTCGACGCTGAACGCGAAGCCGGCCTCGATGCGCCGGTCGTTGCCCTCGACCATGTACGGCTCCTCGTGCGCCTCCATGCCGATGCCGTGGCCGGTGCGGTGCACGAAGTACTCGCCCCAGCCGGCGGCCTCGATGACCGAGCGCGACGCGCGGTCGACGTCCTGGCACGCCGCGCCGACCACTGCGGCCGCAACCCCCGCGCGCTGCGCCTCGTGGAGCACGGCGTACGCGTCGGCCACCTCCTGCGACGGCTCGCCGAGGTGCACGCACCTCGTGATGTCGCTGCAGTATCCGCCCATGGTGCCGCCGAAGTCGCACAGCACGATCTCGCCGTGGCGGATGGTGCGCGACCCGGGATGGTGGTGCGGGCTGGCCGCGTTGTCGCCCGCGGCGACGATCGCAAAGTTGACGACGTCGTGCCCCTCGGCGATGAGACGCGCCGACAGGTCGGCCGACACCTCCGCCTCGGTACGGCCGACGAGCGGGATGCGGCCGGCCTGCAGTTCCACCGCCACGCGGTCCGCTGCGGCGCCGGCGGCCCGCAGCAGGTCGATCTCCCGCTGGTCCTTCGCCATCCGCAGCTCGCCCATGACGTCCACGGCGCGCACGAACCGCGCGTCCGGCAGCAGCGGCAACAGCTCGACGAGGAACCGTGCCCACATCTGGTCGCCAACCGCAACCGTGCGCGCCCCGGACGCGCGCGTCGCGACGAGCGCCGCGGGGTCCTCCGTCTCTCCCCACGGCAGCACCTCGAACACCCCCGGCTGCGGCACGACGCGCGGTACCTCAAGGCGCGGCACGACCATCGTCACGGGTCCGTCGAGCGGCAGGACGAGCATCGTCAACCGCTCGAGCGGCATCGCGTGGTAGCCGGTGAGGTAGGGCAGGTCGTGCCCCACCGATGCGAGCAGCACGTCGATGCCGCGGCGTGCCATCGCCGCGCGCACGCGGGCGATGCGCGACGCGTAGTCCTCCGCCGACATGCCCGGCACCGGTCCCCCCGCGCGCGCCACGTCAGGCCGGCAGCAGCGGGAGGCTCCGCCGCTGCGCATCCTTCGCGTGGTAGCTCGACCTCGTCAATGGACTCGCCTCGACGTGGGCGAGTCCGACGGACTCGCCGAACGCCGCCAGGCGTGCGAACTCGGCGGGTTCGACCCAGCGCGCAACGGGCAGGTGGGCCTCGGTCGGCCGAAGGTACTGGCCGATCGTCACGATGCGCGCGCCCACCGAGGCGAGATCCACCAGCGCCTCCCGCACCTCGTCCTCCGTCTCTCCCATGCCGACGATGATGCCCGACTTGACCGTCAGTCCCGCAGCCGAGGCGCGGGACAGCACGGAGAGGCTGCGGGCATAGCCCGCCGATGGCCGCACCGCCCTCTGCAGCCGGGCCACCGTCTCGATGTTGTGGTTGAACACGTCGGGGCGCTCGGCCAGCACGAGGTCGAGCGACGACGACCCGCGGGCGTCCGACACCAGGACCTCGACCGAGGTTCCCGGGCGGCGCGAACGGATCGCGCGCACGCACGCAGCGACGTGCGCCATGCCGTCGTCGTCCAGATCGTCGCGCGCGACCATCGTCAGCACCGCGTAGTCGAGGCCCATCCGCGCGACGGCCTCTGCCACCCTCGCGGGTTCGTCGGCATCGGCCGGACCGGGCTTGCGGGTGTCGACGAGGCAGAACCCGCACGCCCGCGTGCACCGCTCGCCGAGCACCATGAACGTGGCCGTCCCGTCGGCCCAGCACTCGCTGAGGTTCGGGCACCCCGCCTCCTCGCACACCGTGACGAGTCCGAGGTCGCGCACGGTCCGGCGTGTGGCGAGCACCGCGTCGTCGAGCGAGACCCGTGGCCGGATCCACTCCGGCTTGCGCGAGGCGATCGAGAGCCCGCCGGACACGCCCGCTTCGGCGAGACGCGACTCGCGCCGGGGTGCAGCACCGGTCGCGGCGTCACCCCTCGAGAACGGGGACAGGTCCTCGGGCACGTGCCGCCATGCGACGTCCGCGCGCGTGCCGGAGCCATCCCCGAAGCGCGCGGTCGCGAGACGCCCCACCACGTCGACGACGTCGCGCATCGCGGCGACGACGCCTTCCTCCACCAGCGACGTCACGTCGTAGCGGTCGATGCCGCACGGCACGATGTTGCGCCGCATGTACGCGAGGTCGGTCGACACGTTCAGCGCGAATCCGTGCATCGTGCGTCGCTCGCCGGAGCCGCGTCCGGTGCGCACGCCGATCGCGCAGATCTTGCGGGGCGACGGCCCGTCCGCGCCGATCCACACGCCGGGGTACTCGCCCATCCGGCCCGCCCCGGGAAGGCCCAGTTCGGCGAGCGCGTCGATGACCAGCTGCTCGAGCGACGACACGTACGCGCGCACGTCGGCTGCACCCGATGCGCCGTGCTTGGGCGGCAGGTCGAGGATCGGATAGCCGACGAGCTGCCCGGGGCCGTGATAGGTGACGTCGCCGCCACGCTGCACCTCGACGAGCTCGGCACCCACCTCCGACGGCGTGCACCGGAGGTTGCGCGCGAGGTCGGCGTTCGCCCCGTGCGTGAACACGTGCGGGTGCTCGAGCAGCAGCAGGTGCTGGTCGCGCCCCTTCGCGAACAACCCGTGCTGCAGTGCGAGCGCCTCGCGGTAGGGCACCCGTCCGAGCCAGCGGACGTGCAGGGGGTGCGCGCCGGTCATGCGCGGATCAGAGTTCCGCAGACCAGTCGTGCGTCTCGAGCATCTGTTTGATGCGCGACAGGAACCGGCCCGCATACGCGCCGTCGAACGCGCGGTGGTCCCACGCCATGGCGAGGTTGCCGACCGGATGGATCGCGATGCTCTCCGACCCCTCGGCCTCGACCACCACGGGGCGGCGCACGATCGCGTCGGTCGAGAGGATCGCGACCTGCGGCTGGTTGATGATCGGCATGGTCAGCACCGAGCCCGCAGAGCCGTTGTTCGTGATGGTGAACGTCGCGCCCTGGATCTCGTTCGGGCCGAGCTTGCGGGCGCGTGCGCGCGTGGCGAGGTCGTTCACGTCGCGGGCGATCGCGCGGAGGCGCTTCGAGTCGGCGTCGCGCACCACCGGCACGAGCAGGCCCTGGTAGTCGAGGTCGACGGCGATGCCGAGGTCCACGTAGCCGTGCACGACGAGGTTGTCACCGTCGATGCTCGCGTTCATGTGCGGGAATTCGGCGATCGCGTCGACGAGCGCGCGCGAGATGAACGGCAGGTACGTCAGGCTGAATCCCTCCGCCGAACGCCAGCGCTCGCG
>JBIIHV010000103.1:0-6268 GCA_044235415.1 Ilumatobacteraceae bacterium
GGACGGGAAGATCGTCGTCGTCGACACCGCCGGCATGCGGAGGAAGGCGAAGGTCGACGACCCGACGGAGTACTTCTCGCTCGTGCGCGCGCTCCGCGCGGTCGACGAAGCCGATGTCGCCCTGCTTGTTGTCGACTCCACGGAGGGCGTGACGGGCCAGGACCAGCGATTGGCCGAGCGGATCGTCGCGTCGGGCAGCCCGGTCGTCATCGTGCTCAACAAATGGGAGATGCTGGCTGCCGACGACCGGGAGGAGATCGAGCGCAGCGCCCGCCGGCAGCTGTCCTTCCTCGGCGATGCTCCGATCGTGCGTATCTCGGCGCTGACCGGCCGCGGGGTCGGCAAGGTGCTGCCGCTGGTTGCCGAGGCAATTGAGCGGTACCGGACGCGGGTGTCCACGACCGAGGTGAACCGCATCATCGCCGATGCGCAACAGCGGCATCCCGCCGGCGCCGACGTGCGGATCCTGTACGCACTGCAGGGCGCGGCGAATCCGCCGACCTTCACGCTGTTCGCGACACGGGATCTCGCCCAGCACTACGTCCGCTACCTCGAGCGATGCCTGAGGGAGCGACTCGACCTTGGCTCCACGCCGATCGTGATGCGCGTGAGGACCCGCAGGAGGTAGGACGTGCCGTGGTGCGAAGAGTGCGCGCGCTACCTGGCGCCGAGTGCCATGGGGCGGGATGGATCGTGTCCCTCGTGCGGTCGCGTCCCGGCAGCGTCGGACCCGGTGTCGGGCGGCACCCTCGACCTGAGGTCGCTCGCCGGGGGGGACGATGCGGACGTGCGCGCGCCGTGGCACTTCAAGCTGCTGGTCTTCCTGCTCGTCGCCTACCTGGGCTGGCGGATCGTGGACCTCTTCATCTGAGTCGTCGCCGCTAGGGTGTTTGACACGGGCTGTGGCGCAGCTTGGTTAGCGCGCTTGTCTGGGGGACAAGAGGTCGTGGGTTCAAATCCCGCCAGCCCGACGCACGAGGCCAGATCGCGGTTGCACGGATAGCGTCGCGCCCGTGCGCGGACTCGGGACCGTCGTGAACGTCGCCGCGGTGCTCATCGGGTCGTCCCTCGGCATGCTCGTCGGTCGTCGGATCCCGTCACGCGTCAGGGAGTCGGTCGTCGCTGCCATCGGCCTGACGACGGTCGTGATCGGAGTGGGCGACGCACTGGGGACGCAGAACATGGTGTTCCCGCTCGCGGCAACCGCGCTCGGTGCGGTCGTCGGCGAGGCGCTGCGCATCGACGGCCGCCTTGCGTCCATCGGCGACTTCGTGAAGCGACGGATCGGGAGGCAGGGCGACGACCGGTTCACCGAGGGTTTCGTCACCGCAACCCTGCTGTTCTGCATCGGACCATTGACGATCCTCGGCGGCATCGAGGACGGGACGGGGCAGGTTCCCCGGCTCTACTTCATCAAGTCCGCGCTCGACGGCACGATGTCGCTCGTCTTCGGTTCGCAGTTCGGTCCGGGCGCCGCATTGAGCGCGGTCAGCGTGCTCGCCGTCCAGGGGGGCATCGCAGCCTTCGGTTCGGTGCTCGACCGCGTGCTCACCGAGCGCCAGACGGTGGAGCTCTTCGCGACCGGCGGGATCGCGGTGGTCGGCATCGGGGTGAACCTGCTTGGCATTGCGAAGATCCGCGTTGCCTCGTTCCTGCCCGGGCTCCTCATCGCCCCCGTGCTCGTCGCGGTCTTCGCCCGCTGATGTGCGGCCGGTACGTCCTCGCGACCGGCTCGTCTGAGCTGGTCGCGGCATTCGGGGCCGACGCCGCCGAACTCGACCTTCGACCGAACTGGAACGTCGCGCCATCGGCGTCCGTGCCGATCGTCCGCCGGGAAGGGTTCGCATCGCGGGCCCTGGTCACGGCGACGTGGGGACTCGACGCGCCATGGTCGGACCGTGGTCTGGTCATCAACGCGCGCTGCGAATCGGTGGACCAGAAGCGCCTGTTCGCGCCGCTTCTGGTCGGTGGCCGCTGCGTCGTGCCGATGGACGGATACTACGAATGGAGGCGCTCGACCGGTCCGGGTCGGGGATCAAAGACGCCGTTCTTCATCAGGCCGCGTCACGGCCTCGAGCTCGACGTCGGCGGAACGGGCGCCGCCCTCGGACTCTTCGATCGCGATGCGGGTCGGATGGTCCTGCTCACCCGTGACGCGCCACCCGGTGTCGGTGCCATCCACGACCGCATGCCGTTGCTGGCGGGGCGGGACCTCGCAGAGTCCTGGCTGGACGGTTCCTGCGGTCCCCGGGACCTCGGGGGACCGCCCCCCGACGACGATCTCCTGGAATGGTGGGAGGTCGACCGGGCGGTCAACTCGTCGCGGAGCTCGGGTCGCGGGCTCCTCGATCCGCCCCGGGACGGAGGATTGTTCGGCTGAGTCAGGCCGACGGAAGTGCCGCACGGATCCGGGCTGCGGCGTTCTCCAGGTCGGCTCGGGCGACATCGGTCGCGGCGCGGGAGAAGTCGAGGTCGGCCATCGACGACGCTGGAATGAGGTGGACGTGGCAGTGCGGCACCTCGAAGCCGGCCACCACCAGCGCGACGCGTTCGCACGGAAACGACCTGCGCTGCGCCTCGGCGAGCAGTCGTGCCGCGGCGAAAGTCGCCTCGGCGGAGACGGGGTCGAGGTCGATCCAGTGGTCCACCTCGGCGCGCGGGACCACTAGCAGGTGTCCGGGTGCGATCGGATTGATCGTCATGAACGCGACGCAGTACGCGTCCTCGTGGACGAACGTCCCCGGCAGCTCTCGGGCGATGATCCTCGTGAAGACGGACGGCACGCGCCGAGGATATGCGGGTTCGCTACCGTCGAAGACGTGCTCCGCCGCATCTCCACGCTTCCGAACGCGGTGACCCTGGTACGGCTGCTCTGTCTGCCGGTCGTGCCGTGGCTCCTGCTCGTCGAGAATCGCCGGACTGCCGCCGCGGTCGCCCTCGGCGCCCTCGGGTCGACGGATTGGGTGGATGGCTGGTTGGCCCGCCGACTCGGGCAGGTGAGCGAATTCGGCGCCGCGTTCGATCCCGTCGTCGACCGCCTGTTGTTCCTCGTCGGTGCCGGGGCGGTGCTCGTCGACGGGTCGGTTCCGGCATGGTTCCTGCTCGCGGTCGGACTTCGGGAGGTGCTGGTCGGCGGGATGATGACGGTCGCCACCGCACTGGGAATGCCGCGTATTCCGGTCCTCCAGTCGGGGAAGCGCTACACGTTTCTCCTCATGATGGCGATACCGCTGCTCTTGCTGGGCACGGATGGCGGACGATGGGCGTGGCTCGCCACCGCGGTGGGCTGGTTGCTCGGGGTCGTTGGACTCGCCATGGGGTGGGCCGTGGGGTTCCGGTACCTCCCGATCGTCCGCGCCGAGGTGCGCAAGGTGCGGCCGTCGCGCACGGTACGGTGACGACGGTGAAGTACGTGTTCTGCAATTCGTGCGGACACCGCAATCCCCCCGCTTCGGCATTCTGCAGTGCATGCGGGTCGGTGCTCGACCAGTCGGGCGAGCACACCGTCACCATCCTGAGGGGGGATCCGCTCCAGGACGCACCGGGTCCGCAGGACAACGAGTCAGTGGTCCTGGGCGAGATCGGTCGCGGCAACGCGGCACTCATCATCCGGTCCGGGCCGCGCTCGGGTGAGCGCTTCATTCTCCGTGGCGAAAGCGCGACGATCGGCCGGACCGACGAACACCCCATCTGCCTGGACGACGTGACCGTGTCGCGTTCGCACGCCGAGATCCGATGGGAGGGTGGCTCGTACCGTGCGGTCGACCTGGGCTCGCTCAACGGCACCTACCTGAACCAGCGCCGCATCGAGGCGGAGACCATCCGCCACGGTGACGAACTGCAGGTCGGCCGGTTCAGGATGGTCTTCTTCGAGGGCCGATAGGGGCACGGTCGTCTTCACTGGTCGCCGCGTCCGGTGGCACAGGCTTGGCAGAATGTGGGCATGGCGGACGAGGCTGGATCCCACCTGTCCATCGCCGAGGTGCTCGGAATCCTTCTCGTGGAGTTTCCCGACGTCACCATCTCGAAGATCCGGATCCTGGAGAGCCAGGGGCTGATCGAGCCGGAACGGACGCCGTCGGGCTACCGGAAGTTCAGCCGCGACGACGTGGATCGGCTCCGGGACATCCTCCGCCAGCAGGCCGGTCCGGAACGGAAGCTCTCGGTCCTGCCACCCGTCGACGATTCGACGGGTGCATGGGTGCCCGTCGACGCGACGGATGCAAGTGGCGACCTGATCGCCCCCTACGACGATTCCTCGCCGACGGGTATGAGCACCCCGAGTCCTGCGCACCCCACCGCGCGGAGCGCGCCCGTCGCGCCGCCACCACCGCCGCCCACTGTTCCCAGTCCGGCGGGATCGGACGAACCGGATCCTGCGATCGTCGAGCTCGCTGCAGCGGCGGGTCTCGTACGGAACAGGAAGCAGCGAGGGGGCGGACCGTTGACGCAGCTCGAACTGACGCTCGTCGATCTCGCGTCGCGGTACTCCGCACTCGGCATCGATGTACGCCACCTCCGTCTCCTGAAGCAGGGTGCCGAGCGCGAGGCGCTGCTCTACGAGCAGCGGGTGGCTCCGTACCTCCGTCAGAAGAACCCGGCCGCCCGTCAGGAGGCGGCCGTCGTGCTGGACGAGCTCGCCGCACTCGGCCTCGAGTTGCGCAACGTCCTGATGGCTGCTGCGCTCGAACGGGTGACGGACGGCCTCTGACGCACCTTGGTAGCCTCGCATCGTGTTGCGGGCGCTGGTGCTCGAGGGTGTCCGGCTCGAGGTGCCCTCCAACGTGCCCGTGATGGTGCTCAGGGAGGTCGACGCTCCGCAGCGGATCCTGCCGATCTTCATCGGCGCGCCGGAGGCGGCGTCGATCCACCACGCCACGTCGGGCATCGTCCCGGAGCGGCCATTGACCCACGATCTCCTCGTCGACGTGCTCGGATCGTTGGATGCATCGCTCACGCAGGTGGTCGTCACCGAGGTTCGCGACCACACCTACTACGCGGAGCTGCACCTGGTCGCGGGGGGACGGGCCGTGACCGTCTCGTGCAGGCCGTCGGACGCCGTCGCCATCGCCGTACGAACCGGTTCGCCCATCTTCGCCGAGGCTGACCTGATGGACGAGGCGGGCCGGGAGGCGCCGGAGGCCAGGCAGGAGGAGGGGGAGGAGACGATCATCGACGACTTCCGCGACTTCATCAATCGGGTCAGCCCCGAGGATTTCGGCGGATAGGCGTTCCCGGCGTCCGCCCGTAGCCTGTCGGCGTGGCGGAGGGGTTCAGTGGCCGACAGGCGGCCGAGATCGTCGGCATCACGTACCGGCAGCTCGACTACTGGGCGAGGACCGACCTGCTCCGTCCATCCGCGGCCGACGCGCAGGGGAGCGGATCGCGTCGCATCTACACATACCGTGACCTCCTCGAGCTCAAGGTCATCAAGGACATGCTCGACGCGGGGATCAAGCTCGGCTCCGTGCGGGACGTATTCGACTACCTGCGCCGTCAGCTCGACGCCGACATTGCGTCCGCCCATCTTGTGGTGAGCGGCGGATCCGTCGTGCTCTGCGATGGCGACGAATTGCTCGACGTCGTGCGCAACGGGCAGGGAGTCCTCAATGTGCTGCCGCTTCGGACCGTCAAGGCCGATGTGGACGCGAGGATCGTCGAGCTCCGTCAGGGTGCTGCAGTGCAACCCGACGGCGACGCCGACGGCGCGACAGCAGCAGCCGTCTAACCGGTCATCGGACCCGACTCGGGCGAGGCAGGGGCGGCATTCCCCAGCGCCGCCGCCAGGGGACCGAGGACACGTGTTGCCTCGCGAACGAGTGGGATCAGGTCTCCGAGCCGATCGGTGGTGCCGGTCGCACGGGCGAGGTGGGGTGCGAGCGTCCTGAGCGGGACCTCGACGTCGTCGAGGATGCGGTGCAGGCGCTCCACCAGAGCCGTCAGCGACGTGGCGGCGTCGACGAGTCCCCCCAACGACGCCATCAACGAGCCGGAGCCGTCGACCAGCACATCGGCGGCACGGAGACCCGAGCCGACGGGATCGAACCGCTCGACCAGCGTTGCCAGCCGCTCGAGCGCGCGAGCAAGGTCCTCCGGACGCTGCGACATGGGGAAAGAGTACCGATCCTTTGCCGACATAACAACGATTATCGGCGTCACGCACAGGTGTCGTGTCCCGCACGTCGCCATACTGCACGGGTGCAGATGCCACCCGCGCCCCAGCGATGGTTTGCCAGCGACAATGCCGCAGGCGCGCATCCAGCCGTGC
>JBIIHV010000104.1:0-6257 GCA_044235415.1 Ilumatobacteraceae bacterium
CACGGCACGCGCGACCCCGCCCCACGCCACCAGCACTGCGGTGTTGCCGCCCTCCCGGGCGGTCGCGAGCGCATCGCGCAGGTACTTGGACACCATGACGAGCGAGGTCGACAGCAGCGCCTCGCCGCCCACCACCACCGGCACGCCGTTCACCGTGCCGCGCGCGCCGCGACCGGGGACGGCCTCGAACCCGGTGACCGGCGCGAGGTCGCCGAGTTCGGCCCTCGCGACCGAGGCGATCGCTCGCGCAACCGGGTGCTCGCTTGCGTGCTCGAGCGCACCCGCGTAGGCGAGCACCTCGCTGCGCGTGGTGCCGTCTGCGGCCACCACGTCGACGAGCTGCATCGTGCCGGTGGTGAGCGTCCCCGTCTTGTCGAACACGACGGTGTCGATGCGGCGAGTGCTCTGCAGCACGTCGACGCCCTTGATGACGATGCCCATCTGCGCGGCCCGCCCGCTGCCCACCATCAGCGCAGTCGGCGTGGCGAGACCCAGCGCACACGGGCACGCGATGATGAGCACCGCTACCGCGGCGGTGAACGCGTCGGTGGCGCGGTTGGTGGCGTCGCCGAGGAACCACCACGCGGCGAACGTGCCGATCGCAATGACGATCACGCTGGGCACGAAGACGCTGCTGACACGGTCGGCGAGCCGCTGCACCGGCGCCTTGCTGGCCTGCGCGTCGCGCACGAGCCGCGCCATCTGCGCGAACGTCGAATCGGCACCCACGCGCTTGGCGCGCACGACGAGCCGTCCCAGCAGGTTCACGGTGCCCCCCGTGACCTTGTCGCCGGGCTTGACGTCGATCGGCATGCTCTCACCGGTCAGCATCGACGCGTCGATGGTGGACGAGCCCTCCTCGACCGTTCCGTCGGCCGCGATCGTCTCGCCGGGACGCACCACGACGAGGTCGCCGCGCTTCACCGCCGACGCCTCGATCGTCTCCTCGCGTCCGTCGCGGATCACCGTCGCCGTGCGGGCGCCGAGCGCGAGCAGCGCGCGCAGCGCGTCGCCGGCACGGCGCTTCGCGCGCGCCTCGAAGTAGCGGCCGGCGAGCAGGAAGATGGTCACCGCGACGGCGACCTCGAAGTACACGTGCATGCCGTCCGTCGTGTCGGTGAGGAACGAGTGGTGCCCGTGCGAGTCGGCTGCGCCGCCCCACACCAGCGCCCACACCGACCATGCCATCGCCGCCAAGACGCCGATGGAGATGAGCGTGTCCATCGTGGTCGCGCGGTGCCGTGCGTTCATCAGCGCGGCACGGTGGAACGGCCACGCTCCCCACGTCGCGACCGGCGTCGAGAGGACGAGGGCGGCCCACTGCCAGCCGTCGAACTGCAGCCCCGGCACCATCGACAGGGCGACGACGGGGAGGCCGAGCACGATGCTGCCGGTGAGCCGAATGCGCAGCATGGCGACGCGCTCGCGGACCTCGGCGTCGAGCATGTCGGGCGTGGTGTCCTGCTCGAGGCGCGCGCCATAGCCCAGCCCCGCGACCACGCCGATCAACTGCTCGGCGCTGGTGGTGGCGGGGTCGTAGTCGACCCGCGCGGTCTCGGTCGCGAAGTTCACCGTCGCCGTCACGCCGGAGACGGCGTTGAGACCCTTCTCGATCGACATTGCGCAGGCGTTGCACGACATGCCCGTGATCGACAGGTCGACGGTGGCGGCTGTTGCTTGGGTGTTCACGTGGGTCGCCTGGGGCTCGAACCCAGAACCAACGGATTAAAAGTCCGCTGCTCTACCATTGAGCTAACGACCCTAGGGGCGGATTTGTTCCCCAAATCGTCGGGGCGATCGCCGGCGTTCCGCGTGGCAAGGCTAGTTCCGGGAATCTGCGATTGGTCCGCCCGAAGGCCAGCCAACAGCGGGCCACGGCCGCCGTGCTCGGCACCCTCAACGTCACACCCCAGCCTTACCGTGTCAATGAGGTGGACATCGACGATCGGTACGAGTACTTCGAGCGGATCAGGGACTACGAGTTCGAGCCCGTCACCATCGCGCGGAGGCTGTCCAACGGGGGCGGCGTCCCGGAGCAATGGACCTCACGGTCGCGGCAGTGGACGCCTGCGCCCCAGATCCGTCCGCTGTTGGAGCGCGGCATTCCCTTTCTCCCCATCAACGCCGAGGATGCAGCGCGCGCGCTCGACCCAGCCATGACCGACCCGGCACGCACGGTGCGTGCGATCGAGCCGCTCGATCCATCGATGGTGGCGGTGTCAGAGGGGTCCGGCGGTTGGGGTGCCCTCACGACGATGGCCATCGCGCTCCACGAGGCCTACACGGCGTACGTATCGGCGGGGTTCACCGAGGAGCAGGCGATGGCGCTCGTCCTCGAGATGCTGCGCCAAGGTTCCCAGCGCCACGACGACCACCGCGACGACGAACGCTGATCGACGCAGCTCGGTGCGTCGGCGGAGCCGCCCAGCCTCGGACCTAATCTCGCGCCATGAACTACGCGTTCGACCGGTTCCTCCGCTACGGCGAGATGGCCGCGTGGTTGCGGAGCCTCGCCGCCGCCCACCCCGGCACCCTCGCGATCGAGTCGTACGGCACCTCGCACCGGGGTCGTGATCTGCTCGTCGCCACCATCACCGACACGTCCGCAGGCCCACACGACACGAAGCCCGCGCACTGGATCGACGCGAACATCCACGCCACGGAGGTCACGGGTGGCGTCGCAGCGCTCTTCATCATCCACGACCTCGTGACCCGCCATGCTGCCGGCGACCCGACCGTGGTCGAGGCGCTGCGCACCCGCACCTTCTACGTCGCACCGCGCGTCAACCCCGATGGCGTGGAGAATGCGCTCGCCGACCAGCCGCTCTACCACCGCTCCAGCGTGCGCCACTGGCCGTGGCGCGACGGTTACCGCTGGCCCGGCCTGCACCCCGAGGACGTCGACGGCGACGGACGCATCCTGACGATGCGGATCCCCGATCCCGACGGTGCCTGGATGGAGCACCCCGACGAGCCACGAGTGATGGTGCCCGTCGGTCCGCTCGGCGCGCGCGCAGGAGCGACGCGGTACCGGCTCTTGACCGAGGGACGCATCGAGCAATGGGACGGTTTCACCGTGCCGCAGCCGCGCGACCCCGCGGGACTCGACCTCAACCGCAACTTCCCCGCGGGGTGGGGCGTCGACGTGCTCGGCTCGGGTGACCATCCGATGTCGGAGCCCGAGATCGACGCACTCGTGCGGGCGGTGCGGGCGCGGCCGAACGTGTGCGGATACAACGCCTTCCACACCGCGGGCGGCTTCATGCTGCGGCCGCGCAGCGGTGCGCCCGACTCGAGCATCCCCCCGCAGGATCTGTTCATCTTCAGGAAGTTCGGCGAGCACTCGACGCCGCTCACCTCCTACCCCGTGCACTCAGTGTTTGAAGACCTCACGTGGGACAAGTCGAAGGTGATGGGCGGCGCGGGCGACGACTGGGCCTACGAACACCTCGGCGTGTACTCGTGGACCACCGAGTTCTGGGACGCCGTCTACCGCGCCACCGGAACCCACTCGCCCACCGACATCTGGTACGTCGGGCCGACCGTCGAGCAGGACCTCGCGGTGTGCCGGTGGAGCGACGAACACGCTCCCGGGTCGTACGTGCCGTGGTACCCGGTCGACCACCCGCAGCTCGGACGCATCGAACTCGGTGGACCCGACCTGTTCCGTGTGTGGAGCAACGCACCGGCGACGCACCTGCGGGCGGAGGTTGCGCCGCACACCGACGTGGCGATCTACCAAGCCATGGCCAGTCCCCGCGTCGAGATCAAGCTGGCCGAGGCCGTGCGTCTCGGCGACGATGCGTGGCGGGTTCGCCTCGGCGTCGCCAACACCGGTTGGCTGCCCACCGACGTGACCGCGCACGCACGGGAGAAGGGCATCGTGCTGCCGCTGGTGCTGGAGGTGCAGGGCGCCGAGGTCGTCGCCGGCGAGGCACGGGTGAAGGCGGGACAGCTCGAGGGTCGGTCGGTGTCGCTGCTGAACGGCGGCGACTTGTCGGACGGCACACCCGACCGGTATCTGCACGAGTGGATCGTGCGCGCACCGGCCGGCACGTCGGTGACGCTGACCGCGACGCACCAGCGCGCGGGCACGGCGACCGCGACGGTGCGGCTGAGCTAGTTGGCCGGCGCCCTCGCGGCGCGAAGCGCCGAACGCACGACGCCGACCAGCAGGGCGACCACGACGTTCAGCATCACCATCATCAGCAGCACGATCGGCCCGCCCGGGTCGTCGGCCTGCACCACCAGCGCGAGCCACGTACAACCGGCGACGACGGCCGTGCCCGCGAGCGACAGTCCCATCGCGAGGAGCCAGCGGTCGAGCGACGGCGAGAGGATCCCGCGGTCGCGAACGATGCCGAGCGCGAGCCACAGGGATGCCACCGCGACCTGTGCGCAGAGCACGGTGAGCCCCGCGACGATCGTGAGGGGCCAGCGCCACGGCCACCCCGGCGAGTCCTCGGCAATCGCGCGGAACTGCCCGGGGAACGACAACCACTGCAGCATCGTCAGCAGCAGGAAGACCGGAACGAGGACTGCGCGAAGCACCGCGACCATGATCCGCACGTCGTCGAGCGTAGGGGTGCGTCGACGCAGGACCCGACTCGGTGCGTCCGCGTCAGTCGCCTCGCTGCCGTAGCTGCGCGACTCCCCACCCGACGGCGGAGAAGCACGCGTAGGCGCCGACGCCCGTCACCATCAAGCCGAAGAAGTTGCGGGCGCTGCCCTCGGTACCCATGCCGAACACCCAGTCGGATGCCGACGACGAGAACCACCGGCTCGGCAGCCAACCGGCCACGAACTGGTCGATGGCGAACACCGCAGCGAGCAATCCGAAGCCCAGCCCCAATGGTGCGCACACGACGACCGCCGCCAGCCCGACCGCCTTCCTCGTCAGCTCCGGCACCTTCACGACCGCACCTCCCACCTTCTCCGACGACCGTCGCCCCCGGGTCCTACTGCACGGGTAGCGCACGGTTGCGCGCGTCGCCACCGACACGGTGTCCCAGTTCCAGTACCGTTTGCTCATGACCGGCGCCAACGGCTACGGCACGTGCAGGCACGGATGGCCCGATCCAACTCTTTGCCCGATCTGCCAATCCAACCCAGCGACGCCACCCGTCACCGTGTACTTCACGGCGGGAGGCCAGCACTTCCACTCGACGCACAGGTGCACGGCTCTTGCAGAGGGGCAACGGATCGTCGCCGAACGCGGCGGAGTTCCTGCACCGATCGAGACCGGCTATCTCGACATCGTCGCGATGAAGCGCAAGCCCTGCCGTACCTGCACGGCTTGAACGCCGGCTCGAGCGCGCGTCAGGCGGCGGTCGCCGAGCGACGAATCATCGACACCAGCGTCAACAGGATGGGTAGCACCGACGCAAACGCACCGACCGCCACGAACACCCGATAGTCGCCGAACACCGGCAGCGCGACGACGACGATCGGCAGCGCGAGCGCGGCGAGCGTCGCGGGCGATCCGGGGCGCGCGAGACCCTTGGACTCGCGGCGCAGCAGGAGCAGCGCCGGCAGGCAGGCCACGAGCCCGGCGATCGCGAAGAGCAGGATTCCACCTGACAGCACCGCGGTGATGTCCAGTCCGCCATCACCCGAGCCGAACACCAGGCCCGATAGCACCAGCACCACGCCCGCCGCCGCGACCAGCGCGTGCACGACGACGATCCACCAGAACGACAGCTTCGACACGAGCAGCCTCCCCGGAGCCGGCAACCGTGCCGCACCCCCGTGACAGCGTGTCACACGATGATCCGCGCGCTGATCGTGTGCATTGCCGAGGACCTGGTCCACCGCCTCCGAACCGCCGATTCGCTCCTGCGAATGCTCTATCTCACCACCTTCGCCGTCGGCGCCTGGCTCTTTGCCGTCGGCCTCCGGCTTCTCGACGACTCGTGCAAGACCGTCTCGTTCGACATGAGCGCAGACCCGGGGTCCTCGTTGCTCGTCTGCTACGCCGACGCCACCGGCGCGGCGCCCGCGAGCGCGATGGGCGTCACCCTCGCCGTCGTCTCGAGCTTCTTCATCTGGTTCCCCCTCATCGACGACGTGCTTCCGTTCTGATCCCGCGGTGCCGCGCGATCGGTTCGTGGCGCACCGCGCGACGTACGCTGACGCAATGACGCCACGCTCCGTGCGACTCGCCGCCGCCGCCCTCCTCGGAGCCGCGCTCCTCGCACCGGTCGCGCCCGTGCATGCGAACACCGGACCGTGCACGAGAGCAGGCGCGGTGCGCACCG
>JBIIHV010000105.1:0-6222 GCA_044235415.1 Ilumatobacteraceae bacterium
CGTGACGATCAACCCGCTCGAGACGTATTCCTACGCGGGCAGCAAGGCCGGCCTGATCCACATGACGAAGCGGATGGCGCTGAAGCTGGCCAAGGAGAACGTCATCGTGAGCGCGATCGCCCCGGGTGCCTTCGCCAGCGAGATGAACCGGGCGGCCCGCGACCACGGCGACGAGATCGCGCCGTTCATCCCCTCGGGCCGGATCGGCACGCCGGAGGACATGGCCGGTGCGGCGGTGTACCTGGCGTCGCGCGCGGGCGACTACGTCGTCGGCTCCACCCTCGTGGTGGACGGCGGCGCCGCCTGGTCTCGCTGAGCGCTGTGCCGGCACACCCGCGGATCACGGAGCGTCTCGTCGCCGACTACGAGCGCGACGGCGCCGTGATGGTGAAGGGGCTGTTCGCCCCGTTCGTCGAGCAGCTGCGCGCCGGGGTGCAGCGCAACATGGACGAGCCGGGGCCGTACGCGAGCGAGAACTTCAAGCCGGGCGACACCGGACGCTTCTTCGACGACTACTGCAACTGGCAGCGCATCCCCGAGTTCGAGGCCGTCGTGCGCGATCCGTCGATCGCGAGCGCGGCCGCCACGCTCATGCGGTCGCAGACCGTTCAGCTCTTCCACGACCACGTGCTGGTGAAGGAGCCGGGCACGTCGCGCCCGACGCCGTGGCACCAGGACGCGCCGTACTACTTCGTCGACGGCCGCCAGACCGTGAGCTTCTGGGTGCCGCTCGATCCGGTGACCGACGCGTCATTGCGCTGCGTCGCTGGCTCGCACCGCTGGGACAAGCCGGTGCTGCCGATCCGATGGGTGTCGGAGGAGAGCTTCTACGCCGACCCCGAGGTGTACCGGCCGATCCCCGACCCCGACGCCGAGGGAATGGCCGTGCTCGAGTGGTCGATGGAGCCCGGCGACGCGGTGGCCTTCAACTTCTCCACGCTGCACGGCGCGCGCGGCAACGAGGGTGCGGCGCGGCGCCGGGCCTTCTCGGTGCGGCTGGTGGGCGACGATGCGCGCTACGTGCAGCGGCCGGGACGCACCTCGCCGCCGTTCCCCGACCACGGCATGGTCGCGGGACAGCGCCTGCGCGAGGACTGGTTTCCGGTGCTGGCGACGGCGTAGACGCCTACCGCGCGACGAACTCGCCCAGCACCATCTGCGTCCGCGCAAGCGACGCGCGCTCCTCGGCGCGCAACTGGACCGGGCGTCGCGAATCAAGCAGCCGGATCACCCATCCCGAGTTCTTGTCGACCCACGTCGGGTGCGCCACCGGCCTCGCCACTGTCACGCCATCCGGCCCGACGGTGATGGACACCTCCACCAGCGCACCGTCCTGACTCGCAGCCGGCCAGCGGCCATCTGTCGGCAGGTTCGACACCAGGTTCGACAGCCCGAACAACACCCACGTGCCGTTCACCCGCTCGATCGGCTGCAGCACGTGCGCGTGGTGCCCGACGACCAGGTCGACCCCGCCCGGCCCGGTGGTCTCCCGTGCAATGCGCCGCTGCACGTCGCTCGGCACGTGGCTGCCCTCGATGCCCCAGTGCACGCTGGCGATCACGACCTTCGCTCCGCGCTCGCGCGCGAGCCGAGCGTCGCGCCGGATGCGCGCCGGGTCGATGAGGTTCGAGCGCCACGATTGACCCGCTGGGGGTCGGAATCCGTTGTAGCCGTAGGTGTACGACAGCAGTGCGACGGGGACGCCCGCCACGTCGCGCACCAGCGGCTCGGCGCCAGCGGCGTCGCGAGCCATGCCGTGCTGGGTGATCCCCGCGTCCGTGAGCGCGTCCATCGTCGCGTCGATGCCCGCAACCCCGCGGTCGAGCACGTGGTTGCTGGCGGTGCTGCAGTGGTCGAAGCCCGCCCACGCCAGCGCGCCCGTCACCTCCCGCGGCACGCCGAAAACCGGGTACGTGCTCAGCCGCTCGCCCGGAGGTGCCACCGGCGTCTCGAGGTGGCACACGGCGAGGTCGACGGAGCGCACCAGCGTGCGCACGTCGGAGAACATGGGCCGGAAGTCGTACCCGCCGCCACGCGGACCGGTGAAGTTGCGCTGCGCCTGGCGCACCAGCGGCGAGTGCATCAGCACGTCGCCGCCGAAGAGGAACCTGATCGTCGTCGACCGGTCGGCCGGGGACGACGCCGCCAAGGGCTGATCGTCTGCGCGCACCACCGACCCCGAAGCGGGCGAGCCCGCGACGAATCCAAACGCCATCGTCAGGATCGCAATGGCGACCGCGCCTCTGGAGACGCTGCCGATACGAGACGACCTCACGCGCCGAGCGATCGCAGCGCCGACACCAGCCGCTCCATGTCGGAGATGTCGTTGTAGATCTGCGCCGAGATCCGCATCCGCAGGCCGTCGGGATCGCCGAACACCGGGATCTCGATCCCGTGGTCAGCCAGCAACCGCTTCTGCAGCGCCACGGCCTCGGGCTTCGTCGTGCCGAACCGCCGCGGCAGGCCGACGTTGACCATCGGCCCGAACAGCTCCTCGGGCGTGCGCAGCTCGCGCCCGAACGCCTCCTCCACCATTCGCGCGCCCGACATCGCGAGGTCGTGGTTGTGGCGGCGCAGGTCGGCGCCGCCCCATTCCTCCACCAGGTCGAGCGCGAACGGCGCCGCGAGGAACGGCGCGGGGTCGCGCGTGCCCAGCAGGTCGAACTCGGCGGCGAAGCCGTTGCCGAGCCCCCACGAGATCACCGTCGGGTGCAGGTCGACCTGACGATCGGGCCGTGCCCAAAGGATGCCGCAGCTGCGGGGCGCGAAGGCCCACTTGTGCAGGTTCGCCGTGTACCAGTCGACGCCGTACGACTCGATGTCCAAGTCGATCGCGCCTGGCGAGTGCGCGGCATCCACCAGCACGAGCGCGCCCTTGCGCCTGCACGCCGCGGCGATCCCGGCCAGCGGCAGCACCAGCGCCGTCTGCGACGTGATGTGGTCGACGAGCACGATGCGCGTCCGCGCCCCTACCGCCTCGTCGACCAACCGGACGTAGTCGGCCGCAGGGGCGTCGTACGGAGGGAGGTCGACCGTTCGCACCGCGCCGCCGTGCCGTTCGGCCACCCATCGGGCCGTCGACGTCACCGCGCCGTAGCCAAGGCTGGTGACGAGGATCTCGTCGCCCCGCTCGAACGGGAACGAGCGCAGCACCGCGTTCACGCCCGTCGTCGCGTTGTCGACGAACGCGAGGTCGTCCGGGCGGCAGCCGAGGTGGCGCGCGACACCCTCAGCCGCGACGCGCATGTACGGACGTGCGGGGTCGCCGCTGCCCTCGACGTCGGCGAGGTCGCGCAGCTGGAACTGCGCAGGCTGTCGCTCGATCGAATCCTGGATGCGCCGGTGTTCGGCCATCACGCGCCGCGGAGTGGCGCCGACCGTGCCGTGGTTGAGGTAGGCGAGCGACGGATCGAGCATC
Organism: Ilumatobacteraceae bacterium; assembly: GCA_044235415.1. Classification (GTDB taxonomy): domain Bacteria; phylum Actinomycetota; class Acidimicrobiia; order Acidimicrobiales; family Ilumatobacteraceae; genus UBA3006. Next base: position 3,419 of record JBIIHV010000105.1, read on the forward strand.
CACTCGTCCAGAAGGTGGCGTCCGTACCTCACGCCGACCCGCTCGCCGTGCGGTGCACGATCTCGCTCGTGACGAAGCGGTGCTCGGTCTCGAACCCGACCGCCCGGTACAGCCGCGATGCGCCGGTGGGGTTGTCGGCGTCGACGTCGATCGTGGCGTGAGTCATTCCCTCCGCCGCATACCGGTGCAGCGCCTCGGCGATCAGCGCGCTCGCCAGGCCCCGCCCGCGCCACGCGCGCACCGTGGCGATCTTGTCGATGCAGGCCTGCACCCGTCCCGTCGCCTCGTCGTCCGCGGGGAACCGCTTCGTGAGCAGCAGCGCCACCACCTCGCCGTTCGTCTCGTCGCGCGCGACGAGGGACAGGTCCGGCCGTCCCCCGAAACCCTGCACCAGTTCGGCCCACCCCTCGACGGTGGTCGGCGACGAGCCCCAATGGTCGGCGAATGCCGCGTTCTTTGCCCGACGGATGGCGTCGTCGAGCGGTTCATCCGTCGGCCACGGCTGGATCCTCGCGCCGGCGATTTCGGATCGGGCCGGCAGCTGGTCGAGCGGCCGAACCATGTCCTCGAACCAGCGCACCGGAGCGAACCCGAGCGACGCTGCGAGTGCCGACCCCGACGCGTTGTCGACGTGGTGGAACGCGCGGATCACCTGTCCATGGGGTCCGGGGCGTGCGTCCAGCAACCCGCGTGCGTGGGCAACGCTCCATTCGGCGAGCGCGCCTCCGATGCCGAGACTGCGGTGGTCCGGGTCGGTGCCGCCCACGACATAGCACCGGTCGTCAACGCCCTCGCCGGGCAGCAGCACCGTCCATGCGAACCCCCGGATCGAGCCGTCGGGCGCGACGGCGACCCGCGTGTCCCGCGACATCGTCGTCAGCGACGACTCGAGTTCCTCGGCGAGCTCGTCGGACTGGACGCTCTTCTTCACGCCGTCCGCGAGGTCGACCCGGTTGACGAGGTCCGCGAGCTCGGAAAGGTCCGTCGGATCGACCGGGCGGAGCGCGCTCAAGGTGTCCACGGCCACCTCCCGAGGCTACGACGGGCACCCGATCCGGCGCCGTCGGTACGATGCTCGGGCAACGTCCGCACCACGCGAGGAGTCCCGAGTGCGCGCCCTGTACAAGCCGTCCGCCGCCCCCGGCCTCGAATTGATCGAGTGCCCCGAGCCCGAGCCGGGCCCGAACGAGGTGAAGATCCGCGTCGAGCGCGCAGGCATCTGCGGCACCGACCTGCACATCGAGTCGTGGGACGCGTGGGCCGCGTCGGCAGTGAACGCACCGCTGATCATCGGCCACGAGTTCTCCGGCCGCATCGTCGAGCTGGGCTCGGACGTGACGTCGCTCGAGGTGGGCGCGCTGGTGTCGGGCGAGGGCCACGTGATCTGCGGCACCTGCCGCAACTGCCGCGCCGGCCGGCGGCACATGTGCAAGAACACGTCCAGCGTGGGCGTCAACCGCAACGGCGCGTTCGCCGAGTACGTGGTGATCCCCGCCAGCAACGTGTGGGTGCACTCGTCGGCGGTCGACGCCGAGCTTGGCGCCATCTTCGACCCGTTCGGCAACGCCGTGCACACGGCGCTGCAGTTCCCCCTCGCCGGCGAGGACGTACTGATCACCGGCGCCGGGCCCATCGGGTTGATGGCCGCAAAGGTGGCCCGCCACGTCGGCGCCCGCTACGTGGTGATCAGCGACATCAACGAGACGCGCCTGGCGCTCGCGCGCACGATGGGCGTCGACCTCGCCGTCAACCCGCAGACGTCGTCCATCGCCGACACCCAGCGCCAGCTGGGCATGAAGGAGGGGTTCGACGTCGCGCTGGAGATGAGCGGCGCGCCGAGCGCGCTGCCCGACATCCTCGACAACCTTGCGCACGGCGGCCGCGTCGCGGTGCTGGGCCTGCCGAGCAAGCCGATCTCCATCGACTGGGCGAAGCTCGTCACCCACATGATCACCATCAAGGGCATCTACGGCCGCGAGATGTACGAGACGTGGTATGCGATGAACTCCCTCATCCAGACCGGCCTCGACATCCGCGACGTCATCACCGACCGGTTCCCTGCCAGCGAGTGGCAGTCGGCCTTTGCCGCCGCCCGCTCGTCGAACGCGGGCAAGGTCATCATGGATTGGAGCTAGCGCCGTGTACGCCAACGTCCGCGACCAGCTGAAGGCCACGCTGGAGGAGATCCGCGCGGCCGGTCTCGAGAAGCAGGAGCGCCTGCTCGACTCGCCGCAGGCCGCGCACGTCGAGAGCCGCCACCGCGACCTCCTCAACTTCTGCTCGAACAACTACCTGGGCCTCGCCAACCACCCCGAGATCGTCGCGGCCGCGAAGCGCTCGCTCGACGACAACGGCTTCGGCATGGCCAGCGTGCGGTTCATCTGCGGCACGCAGACCCAGCACGACCAGCTGGAGCGCCGGCTGTCGTCGCTGCTCGGCACCGACGCGACGATCCTGTTCCCGTCGTGCTTCGACGCAAACGGGGGCGTGTTCGAGGTGCTCCTGGGCGAGGGGGACGCCGTCATCTCGGACGAGCTGAACCACGCGTCGATCATCGACGGCATACGCCTCTGCAAGGCGACCCGCTACCGCTACAAGAACCGCGACATGGCCGACCTCGAGGCCCAGCTGATCGCCGCCAAGGGGGCGCGCCGCACGCTCGTCGTCACCGACGGCGTGTTCTCGATGGACGGCTCGTACGCACCGCTACCCGAGATCTGCGACCTTGCCGAGCGCCACGGCGCGATGGTGATGGTCGACGACTCGCACGCCGTGGGCTTCGTCGGCGCCACCGGCGCGGGCAC
>JBIIHV010000107.1:0-6194 GCA_044235415.1 Ilumatobacteraceae bacterium
AGAGTACCGATCCTTTGCCGACATAACGATGATTATCGGCGTCACGCACAGGTGTCGTGTCCCGCACGTCGCCATACTGCACGGGTGCAGATGCCACCCGCGCCCCAGCGATGGTTTGCCAGCGACAATGCCGCAGGCGCGCATCCAGCCGTGCTCGATGCGCTGGTCAGGTCCAACGCCGGACATGCACTCGCGTACGGACAGGACGACTGGACGCGGCGTGCGAATGCGGCCTTCTGCGACCTGTTCGACCGCGACGTCGAGGTGCTGTTCACCTTCGGCGGCACGGGTGCCAATGTCGTCGCACTGTCGTGCGTCCTTCCGCCGGCTCACGCCGTGGCGTGCTCGAAGTGGGCGCACATCGCCGTCGACGAGGCCGGCGCACCCGAGCGCATCCTCGGTGCGAAGCTCGTGCTGCTCGACAGCGCCGATGGCACAGTCGGTGCGGACGACGTCGCCGGGCTCGGCTCGCTGATCGGCAGCCAGCACCACGCACCGCCCGGTGTGCTGTCGCTGACCCAGACGACCGAGATGGGGGCGGTGTGGAGCGTCAACGCGCTGCGCGAGACGTGCGCGGCGGCGCGGGCGCTCGGCCTTGCGGTGCACCTCGATGGCGCGCGCATCGCCAACGCGGCAGCCGCGCTCGGAGGAAGGGACGCCCTGCGTGCGATGGTCTCCGACGTCGACGTGCTCAGTTTCGGCGGCACGAAGGCGGGCGCCGTGTACGGGGAGGCAGTGGTGTTCCTCGATCCATCCCGCGCACGCCACGCGATGAACCTCAGGAAGCAGGCGACCCAACTGCCCTCGAAGATGCGCTACATCGCGGCCCAATATGAGGCCCTCCTCGCGGACGACCTCTTCATCGAGCTCGGTCGTCGCGCGAATGCATCGGCGACGATGCTGCACGGCCTGCTCCGCGACATCGAGGTCCTCGATCTAGGCGGTCCCCCACAGGCGAACAGCCTGTTCCCCCGTCTCCCGTCGTCCGTGAAGGAGAGACTGCAGGAGTGGTCGTTTTTCTGGGACTGGGATCCCGGCGAGCGACGCGTGCGCTGGATGACGGCATGGGACACGAGCGAGGAGGACGTGGAGCGGTTCGCCAGCGGCGTCCGCTGGGCACTCGAAGAGGCAGATAACTGACCGGTCAATAAGATCGGCTATCGTGCCGGTCGTGGCCGTCGACGTGTCGCGTGAGCCCCTCGCTCGGGAGGACTGGGCGGGAAGGGCCGCATGCAGAGGCATGACCCACATCTTTTTCTCCCCCGCAGCCGAGCGGCCGCAGACCAGGGCGCGTCGAGAGGCGCGCGCACGTGCCGTGTGCCTCGGGTGCCCGGTCATGTCCGAGTGCCGTGACTTCGCCCGGACGCACCACGAGTACGGTTTCTGGGGTGGCGAGTCCGAGGACGAGCGGCGCGCTGCCGGGATCCCTCTCCGCGACTGACACCGCACATGGATGACGCCGCCGCGCGGTCGGCGGTGGCAGCAGCGTGGGACGGCTACGGCGACCCACGCGAGATTCGCTCGATCGACGAAACGAGCGCGCACGTCTCGACGAACCGGGTGTACCGGCTCCACCTCGACGACGGCATGTCGGTCATGGCAAAGGCATCGAGCTATGGCTCCTTCTTTCTCTTTGCAGAGGACCACGACCGCCTGTCGGAGGTGGCCTCGTTCCTGACCGGGACGAGGTGGTCGGGATTCCTCGCCGGAATCCTCCAGCGGGATGGCCGCCCCTACCGGTGGTACGACGGGACGTGCTGGGTCGTCCTCTACGTCGACGTCCCGAGGGGTGACGCGCTGCCCCGGACGCTGCATGTCGGCGACGTCGAGTGCCTCGCCCGGGAGGTCGCCGAGTTTCATCTCGCCTGCGCGGAGGTGTCCCCGCGCCTCCCCGCTCCGTCCCATTCGGTCAAGAGCGATGTGGTGTCGCTCCTCGCGTCCGTGTCGGAATCGACGGGATCGGGCGCGGCGGTGGGCGATGGCGCAGCCGTCGTCAGGAAGAGCGCCCACGAGCTGCTCGTCCACCTGGACCGCTGCGACTTCGACCATTGGCCGAAGATCCCCATCCTCGTCGACTGGAATCTCGGCAACTTCTCCGTGCGCCGGGACGGTCGCGGAGGATTTCGGCTCCATTCCCGCTGGGACTACGACTGGTTCAGGATCGACAGCAGGTTGCTGGACTTCTACTTCCTCTCGAGGGTGTCGTCAGCGACGGGAGACAGGACCGCCTTCACCTACTCGCCACACACCCTCTTCGAGGACCGGTTCGCCGCGTTCCTGCGGAGCTACCACCGGATCTTTCCCCTGACGCGCGACGAGGTCCTCTTTCTCCCGTGGGCCTATCGCTTCTTCATCCTGAACTACGTCGTACGCGAGGGACACCGGTTCTTCAGACCCGACCTCGCGGCACGGTTCCGGCGCGAGGCCGTCGGGACGTACCTGCCGGAGGCCGGATCGCTGGACGCGTCGCCGTTGGCCGACGCGCTCGGACTCGGCTAGCCGTCGATGCGGCGGAGCTCCTCGCGGAAGCGTCGGCCCTTCGCCACGTAGATGCGGCTCCCCCGTGCGATGTCCTCGCTGCGTGCCCGCCCCGGCTTGATCGTTGCCGGGGTGCCCACGGCAAGTGCGCCTGGAGGAACGACGGTGTCGTTGAGGACGACTGCATTCGCTGCGACGATCGCACCCGTCCCCACGACCACTCGGTGGAGGACGACCGCCCCCGAGGAGACCTGCGCCCCATCCTCGATCGTGCAGGCCTCGAGGTGGACGATGTGCCCGATGACACAGTCCGAACCGACCACCGTGGGTGTGTCGGGCGTGGTGTGCAGGACGCTGTTGTCCTGGATGCTCGTACGCTCGCCCACCACGATCCGGCCGTCATCGCCGCGCAACACGGCACCCGGCCAGATCGAGGATTCCGCTCCGATGACGACGTCTCCGATGACCACCGCCTCGGGGTGGACGAAGGCGGACGGATGGATGTCGGGCACCCTGTCGCCCAGCGCATAGATCGGCACGTTTCAACCGTACCCGTAGTGAGGGGGCTGGCGAACGGGTACCGTTACGAACCGTGTCCCGCCGCATCGACATCGAATTGACCTGCGAGCTCGAGGATGGCTCCTGGACGTGGCGTCAGGCCGGTGCGCGGGCGCCGAAGGGTGTCATCGACGCCGGCCTCGTGCCGACCGGGGCTGCTGTCGGAGCGGTGCTCCGCGCGGAAGTCGAGTCGGAGATCGGCGGAGGCACCGTCGTGACCGCGCTTGTCGCCACCCGCGACCGCACGCGACGCATTGAGTTGATCGAACTCGCACCGGTCGCGGCGTTCGAGCCCGTGATCCAGGATCGTGCGCGCCGCGAGAAGCCCCGGGATCAGCGCCCGAGGAAGTCGGCGGCGCCGAAGACGAGAGCCCGCGATTTCTCTCCCCCGCCGCCCGAGCTGCCGAAGCGGCCCGCTCCGAAGCGCCTCCGTGCAGGCGACGCCCACCGGACGGCGGTACTTGACGGATTGTCCCCGTTGCAGCGAACGGTTGCCGAGACGGCGGTGAGGGGCGGCATGAAGGCCGTGCGCGAGGCCGTTGCGCAGCAGAACGTGCAACTCAGGGCGGAGGGCAAGCCCGAGGTCAGCGCGGACAACCTCGTCGCCCTGGTGCAGGAACTCAGCCCGAAGCTGCGCGTCGCCGACTGGCTGGATCGTGCGGAGGCCGCGCTTCGCGACCTGGAGAAGCTCGACCTGCGCGACCTCCGGTCCGTGGTCGTCGCGTCCGACGACCCGATGGTCGTGCGCGAGGAGCAGACTCGTCAGCTCGCCTCGCAGCTCCGTGATGCACTCCGGCGCCGGGAGCGCGAGTCGCACGAGGAATGGCTCGGGGACATCACCGCTGCGATCGGCGTGGGCCGTCTCATCCGGGCCCTCAAGCTGTCGAGCGAACCCCCAAAGGCCGGGCAACCGTTTCCCAAGGAGCTGGGAGACCGTCTGTCGGCTGCCGCGACCGCGGATCTCTCGGCGGAAAGCGGGCAGGACCGCTGGGTGGCGATCCTCGAGGCCGTGGCGTTCTCGCCGGTGAAGGGCTCCGTCCGCGTGACGTCTGTTCCGGGCACGGTGTCGGAACCGCTCGTCAAGACCGTGACGCGACTCGCGCCGGCCGTTCCGGCCATTGCGGCTGCGTTCGGCATCGTTCCGGCCGACGGCGCACCTCAGCCGCGTCCGCTGAGGCCGCAGCGCCCCGCCGCCCGCAAGGGACCGGCGCGGCAGTCGAGGAACGGCCGCGAAGGTGGCGGTCGTCCGTCCTCGTCCGGTGCGGAGTCGATTGCCCCCGCGGACGCTCCCGCTTCGGCGTAGGTCGTCGCCGCCCCATAGTCTCGGCGCCATGTCGAACGTCGTCGAGTACCGCAAGGAAGGCCATGTCGGGTTCATCACCCTGAACCGTCCCGAGGCGCGTAACGCCGTCAACGGGGACGTCGCCCAGGGGTTGGAGGCCGCGATCGACGCCGTCGAGGCCGACGACGATGTGTGGGTCTCGGTGCTCGGGGCAAATACGTCCGGCCAGGAGCGACCGGTCTTCTGCGCGGGGGCGGACCTCAAGGCGATCAACAGCGGCGATGCCGCGGCGCTCAACACCGCGCGCGGAGGGTTCGCCGGATTCGTCTACCGGACCAGGAAGAAGCCGGTCATCGCGGCGGTCGACGGCCTCGCCACGGCGGGCGGCTGTGAGATCGTGCTCTCGGCCGATCTGGTCGTTGCGTCGTCCCGTTCGTCGTTCGGACTCGCAGAGGCGAAGCGAAACCTGATTGCGGGGGCGGGAGGGTTGTTCCGACTGCCCCGGGCGATCGGCCGGGCTGCGGCGATGGAGGCGATCCTGACGGGTGACCCGTTCACGGCGGAGCGCGCCTGGCAGCTCGGCATGGTGAATTCGGTTGTCGCACCTGACCAGGTGATGGAGGCGGCAACGTCGCTCGCAGCGCGGATCTGTGCAGCGGCTCCCCTCGCGGTCTGGGCATCCCGTGAGATCGTGCTCGCCTCACAGTACGAGCGCGACGACGTCCTGGTCGACATGACCAACCGGGCATTTGGTGCGATCCTCGCGTCTGAGGACACCAAGGAGGGCCTCACGGCGTTCATCGAGAAGCGGCCGCCGAACTGGAAGGGTCGCTGACGGAACGGTCAGGCGTCGCCTGAGGCGATGATCAGGCGGGCAGTGAGGCCGGCCCGCTCGTAGAGGTTCTTGGTGTCGCGGTCGCCCGGAAGTGCGGCTGCATCGATCCGGTCGTGTCCCTCGGTCCGTGCGGACCTGCGGATCTCGTCCAGGAGCGCGGCGCCGATGCCCAGTGCGCGCGCGTCGCGGTGGACGACGACGCAGAGCACCGTCGGTCTCGGAAGCCGTCCGAGCGCCACCTTGGCTGCGCCGACCGTCTCCCCTTCCACCTCGGCAACGAGCCAACGGCCATCGGGGCTGTCCACCAGGACCGCGAGGTCGTCGGATCCGCGGTGGTTCGCGGTGTGCGAAGCGAGCAGCCCGTCGATGACGGGTTGGTCGGCGTCCGTCGCGAATCGCACGACCGCGACGGGATCACGCACCGAGCTGCTCGAGGAGCTGCACGACCCGCGTGCGGTTCCGTCCGGCGCGCTCCTCTTCGAGGAGTGCGCGGCGCTGGTCCGGCGACATTGCCGGGATCGCCGACACGAGCTCGGCCACCCCGAGATGTGCGACCCCCGTCGCGGTTGGTCGGGACTCGACCGGGATGGGCGAAACCGGCGCCGACTCGGCCACACCGGTGCTTTCGGCGCGTCTCGTACGCTGCAGCGCACGCACCGTCATCTCGCCGACGAAGCGGGCGTTGCGGCGCTCCCTCCCGACGGCCGAGGCCGCGTCGCGGGCGCCGTCTTCGATCCGTTGCGCCAGGTGCTGGATGAGGACCAACGAGCCTCCGAGGAGGAACTCGGCCCGACGTCGGACCGTTTCGATCATGGGAACAGTGGACAGGCGTCGTCCTCTACCGGGCACCCCGGCGCGGTCCGACGGACGAGGAGGAAGCAACGGTTGCACTGGTTCTCATCGGGTCGCCGGGGCTGGAGACGCTCGAGGCCGTCGGTCTTGTCGTCGGTGGACTGAACCTCCTCGTCGTCCTCGAGAGGAACCTCCTCGGCCGCGGAGAGCTTCTCCCTGAGGATGACGCTGAGGTCGGCCTCCATGTCG
>JBIIHV010000106.1:0-6194 GCA_044235415.1 Ilumatobacteraceae bacterium
CTCCAGCGCGCGCTGCAGGACGCGAAGGTCGACACCAAGCCGGCTCGCCACCGCCAGCACCTCCGCCGTGCCAGCGGCATGGATGAACCACAGCACGTTGAGCAGCACCTTGATCGCGTAGCCGGCGCCGTTCGGTCCGGCATGGACGATCTGATCAGGGATGCCGCCGAGCGGACCGGCGGCGGCCATCACCTCGTGGGCGACGTCGACCGACGAGGTGCTCATGTCGATGAAGGTGCTTCCTTTCTTCATCACGGCGAGCGCCCCACCGGAACCGATCATGATGTCGCGCACCTGCGCGGGGCCGGGCAGCACCGTGATGAGCACATCGACCCACCCCGCCAGCCCGACCGTCGGCAGCGAACCGGACGTGTCCATCGGCCGGATGGCAGTGCTCGCCGTCATCGGCGTTGACGGGTGGGTCAACCGCGCGCGACCGGATAGACAGGACGCATGGAGATCGAGATGATCGTCGAGATTCCGCAGGGCTCCCGCAACAAGTATGAGATGGACCACGACACGGGTGCGATCTGGCTCGACCGGACGCTCTTCACCGCCACGCAGTACCCGCTGGACTACGGGTTCTTCCCGCACACGCTGGGCGAGGATGGCGACCCCCTCGATGCGCTCATCCTGCTTCCGCAGGCGACGTTCCCCGGGTGCCACGTGTGGGCGCGTCCGATCGGGGTGTTCTGGATGTCGGACGAGAAGGGCCCCGACGCCAAGGTGCTGTGTGTGCCGTCGCGCGACGCGCGCTACGAGCAGCACCGCAGGCTCGCCGACGCGCCTGACTTCCTGCTGGCCGAGATCGCGAACTTCTTCGAGGTGTACAAGCTGATCGAGCCGGGCAAGCAGTCGAGCGTCGGTGAGTGGGCGGACGTCGAGGCCGCCGAGGCGGAGATCGCCGCCGCACTGCAGCGCTATCCGAAGTAGACCTCCCCGCCGAGCCCTCGGGCACCAAGACCACGCTGCTCCGCCAAGAGGAGCCGGGCGCGGACCGACCTCAGCGCACGGCTCCAGCGTCAAGTACGGTCGCACGAGGGGTTGATCGCGCATGCACCTGGAGGTCGACCGCACCGACATTCGGCGCACGAGGCTGGTCCCGACGTCGCCACCCGACGAACTCCCTCCCGGCCACGTCGAGCTCCGCCTGGATTCGGCAGCGCTCACTTCCAACAACGTCTCCTACGCACTGAGCGGCGACCTGCTCGACTATTGGGGGTTCTTCCCCACCGACGCCGGCTGGGGGCGCCTGCCCGTCATGGGCTTCGGGACCGTCACCCGCTCCACCGTTGTCGAGGTGCCCGTCGGCGGTCGGTACTTCGGCTTCTTCCCGCTCGGCGACCACCACGTCGTACGGGCGGATGCGTCGCGCGGTGGATTCACCGATGCCTCGCCGTGGCGCGAACGACATGCGTCGGCCTACCGCCGGTTCGAACTTGCCGCCCCGACGGACCACGACGACGCGCTCCTCATCTTCCGGGGTCTGTTCCTGACGTCATTTCTGTTCGAGGACTTCGTCCGAGAGCACCGAGACTTTGGCGCACGGCAGGTCATCGTCACGAGTGCATCGAGCAAGACGTCGATCGCGCTGGCCCACTGCGTCCAGCGGCACTCCGACCTGCACGTGGTGGGACTCACGTCGGCTCCAAACATCTCGTTCACCCGGTCGGTCGGCGAGTACGACGAGGTGCTCTCCTACGACGACATCTCACCGATCAAGAGGGTGCCGTCGATCGTCGTCGACATGGCGGGCAATCAGGGCCTCGTGAGGCGCCTGCACACCTCGCTGTCGGGACTCATCGCCCATTCGGCGAGCATCGGCGCGACCCACTGGGATGCCGAGCGCACCAGCGAGGACATCCCGCCGCCACGACCCGAGTTCTTCTTCGCTCCGTCACAGCTGTCGAAGCGCAGCAAGGAGTGGGGTCGCGACGAGGTCAACCGGCGGATCGACGAGGCGATCGAAGTCTTCATCGGGAGCACTACTGGCTGGATGTCGGTTCAGCACACCCGCGGCGCCCCAGCCGTCGCCGAGCTGTACGCCGCACTCGTCGGCGGCCGCATCGAGCCGCGCGTCGGCCATGTCGTCTCGTTCGACTGACTCAGTTCGGCAAGGTGTAGGAGTTCTCGAACTCGTCCTGCAGGACGGTCGCCAGACTCTCGGTGGTGTCGATGACGAGTTCCTGCTCCAGCACGCGCGTGCGGTACGACCAGCCGGCCGGAGGCGCGAGCCGGTCGCCGAGCGTCGCAAGGGATTCCTGCGACATGTCCGGATCGACGCCCATGCACAGCGCCTGCATGACGAAGGCGCGCCCGTCCGGGCTGAGCAACTCGAAGACCGGCTTCCCTGCATCCCAGAAGAACACCGCGCCACGGTTCACGGTGATCTCGGAATAGGGTCCGGCCACCGTCCTGTCCCCCAGCGGCAGCGTGGCGATGCGACGGAACATGATTCCGCCGAATTCGCGCAGGACCGGTTCCATGGGTGCAACCTTCAGTCCGAATCCATCCAGCACCCACTGGCGCGGACCGTTCATCTTGACGAACAACGCGCCAAGCTCCGCTGCGATCACCTTGGGGTCCAGCTGCTCCTACAGTTCCTGCGGACAGTCGTTCAGCATCTGCGTGCCGAACACCTCGGCCTCGAGGCCGTCATTGCGCTGGAAGATCGGCAGCACCTCGCCGTATCGCACCCCGCGCATGTGGTCGATCAATCGTTCGTGCACCGCAGATCCACCCATGAATCCCCCCTCGTGCGAACCGTACCGCCCCAACCGTGCCCGAACCGATCGTCCTCGTCGACGCGAGGGGTACGGTTCGCCCGTGGAGTGCGTGGTGCTCATCCCGTCACTCGGTCGCCCTGCCTCGGACTTCGACCTCCTCGCAGGCGCCCTGGGCGACGCAGGCTTCCATCCGATCGCCGTTGAGCCTCGTCCCGACGTTCCGGGTCGACCGACGCTCCACGACCTCGCCCTCGACACGATCCACCGGCTCGACGAGCTCGACATCGGCGCCTTTCACCTCGTCGGTCATGCATTTGGCAATCGACTCTCCCGGTGCATCGCGGCCGACTTCCCCGACCGCGTCCTATCCCTGACGCTGCTGGCGGCGGGGGGACTCGTCGAACCACCTGCCGAGATGTGGGCGGTGCTCTTTTCCTGCTACGACCCGACGCTCAGCGACGACGAGCACCGTGCAGCTGTCCGTACGGCGTTCTTTGCAGAGGGAAACGACCCCAGCAGTTGGCTCGACGGCTGGCTCCCGAACGTCATGAGGTACCAGCGGCGGGCCGTTGCGTCGACACCGCGCGAGGAGTGGTGGCCGGCAAGCGTTTCCCGAGTGCTCGTGGTGCAGGCCCTGCGGGATGCGATTGCGCCGGTGGAAAATGGTCGTCGATACCAGGCCGAGTTCGCGCCACACGCACAGTTGGTCGAGATCGACGGAGCCGGTCACGCGATGCTGCCGGAACAACCGGCGGCGATCGCCACTGCACTGATTGCATTTCTCGCCAACCGCCGATCATCGCGGTGAGCCACATCGCAGGACGGTGCTCGGGGTGCGCTTCCGTGCGCCGCGTCCTCTACTGCGCGTCAAGGACGAACTTGTCGAGGTGCGCCGGTTTCCCCGCGAGCAGGATGACCTCGCCCTGCAGCAGCACCGTCGTCTGGTCGGCGTGCTGGAACTCGCCGCCCGGGGGCTTGATGCTGACGATCGTCACCCCGTATTTCTTGCGGATGCCGAGGTCGCCGAGGGGCCGACCCACGTAGCGCGTCGGAGCCTCCATCTCGACGAGCGCAAAGTCGTCCTCGACGTGGAAGTAATCGGTGACCCGGCGGGCGATGCTGCGCGCCGTTCGGTACCCCATGTCGAACTCGGGTTGGATCACCCGGGTGACACCGACCCGCTCGAGGATCTTCGCGTGGTCGAGCGAGATCGCCTTCGCCCAGACGGTCGGGATCTTCAGTTCGTCGATGAGCACCAGCGCCGCGAGGACCGATGCCTCGATGTTCGAGGCGATCGCCACGACTGCCCTCGGAAACTGCTCGGCACCGATCTGCCGCAGCGCGCGAGACGACGTTCCGTCACACTGCACCACGTTCTGGACGTCGCCCGACACCCGCTGGACGATTTCATCGTCCAGGTCGACCGCGAGCACCTCGATCCGCTGCTCGACCAGCCCCCTGACGAGCGCCTCGCCGAATCGTCCGAGGCCGACGACGAGCACGCCACCCCCCGCTTCGTCGAAACCCTTGCCCGGGCCGACGGCAGGATTCGCAGGATTCGAGATCGTCATGGGGCTGTGTGATCCGTTCGGGGGTGGTCGTCGTGCGATGTTAGGCCGACCTTTGCCATCAGCCGATGAGCGGCCGCTCACTCGGGAAGCGGAAGAGGTTTGGACGCGACCGGAGCATGATCGCCGCCGCGAGCACCACCGGCCCGAGCCGTCCCACGAACATGAGCACCACGAGCAGGGCCCGAACCCCCGTGCCCTCCTCGGCGGTGACGCCGGTGGAGAGCCCGACCGTCGACAGCGCCGACACCGCCTCGAATGCTGCGGCGGCGAGTCCGGTATCGCCAAGCGCCATGAGCAGAAGCGTGGACGCCGCAAGCACGCCCACTCCGACCAGTGCCACCGTCAGCGCCTGCCGCTGCACCCCTTCCGAGATGCGGCGACCAAACGCGTTGACGTCGCGGTCGCCGCGAACCTCGGCCCAGATTGCGAAGGCCAGCAGGGCGAATGTGGTCACCTTGATGCCACCGGCCGTCGAGGCGCTCCCACCGCCCACGAACATGAGGATGGTCGACACAAGGAGGGATTCTTCGCTCAGGGCGGCGACGTCGACCGAGTTGAACCCTGCGGTGCGGGTCTGCGCGGAGAGGAAGAACGCCGAGTGCAGGCGCGACCCCTCCGGGAGCGCACCCAGCGTGCCGGGATTCGACCATTCGAAGACGAGGAAGAGCGCCGTGCCGAGCACGAGCAGCACCGCGGTCGCCCCCACGGTGAGCTTGGCGTGCAATGACCACAACCGCCACTTTCGCCTGTGCACGGCCAGCGTCTGCAGCACGGGAAATCCGGCGCCACCGACGATGACCGCGAGACAGACGGCCGTGCCGAGGAACCAGTCCTCCGCAAAGCCGACGAAACTGTCGGTATAGAGGGCGAAACCCGCGTTGTTCCAGGCAGACACGCTGTGGAACACGCCGTGTACCAGCGCGGTGCCAGCGTCGAAGCCGTGCCCAAAGAAGAACCGGGCTGCCAACACCAGCGCAAAGACCGCCTCGAACGCGAGCGTTGTGAGCACGATGTTCCGCACGAGCCGGCGAATGCCGACGTACGAGTCGGTCCGGACGTCGGCGGCGAGGACCTTGGTGTGCGACAGACCGATGCGATCTGACACCACGAGGATGCCGATGCTCACGACGGTCACGATGCCGAGTCCTCCCAGCTGAATGAGGAGCAGGATGACCCCCTGACCGAACCCCGTCCAGTGAGTGGCGGTGTCGACCACCGCGAGTCCAGTGACGCACACGGCACTCGTGGCGGTGAAGAGCGCATCGAGCAATCCGGTGCTGCGGCCCGCGGCCGTGGCGGACGGAAGGAGCAGGAGCCCAGTCCCGACCACGATCAACGCGGCGAACGACACCGGTAGGAGACGGAACGGGTTGGCGAGTAGCACACCTCGCAGCCGCGACGTCAGGTTCACGGCGCCAACCTAGGGGCTCACACACGGGACGACCAGACTCGAGCAACCACCGGTGCGCCGAACCCCCCACACCACCCCCTCAGTACGGTTCATTTCGACTGGACGACACGAATGGCACGCCCGCCGTCGACGCGGTGGTGACCCCGAGAAATGAGATGTGGAGCAGACAGATGTCAGGAAACAACCGCGAACTCGCAACCACCCACCTTCAGAAGGTCATCACGCAGCTCGCCGGCCCCACTGCAGAGCCACGAGACGATCAGATTGACGCAGTGGAAGCGGTCATTCAGGATCGATCCCGGGTCCTCGTGGTGCAGGCCACCGGATGGGGCAAGTCGGCCGTGTACTGGGCTGCCACCTCTGCTGCACGCTCCCTTGGGCGCGGCCCGACCATGGTCGTCTCCCCTCTGCTTGCCCTGATGCGGAACCAAGTTGAGGCAGCCACAAAGGCAGGTCTCGCTGCCGCCACGATCAACAGCGCGAATC
>JBIIHV010000108.1:0-6149 GCA_044235415.1 Ilumatobacteraceae bacterium
GACGGCGCCGACGAGCCGCTCGTTGCGCGCGACCACCTCGTCGGTCATCTCCGGCGTGCACACCTCCGACAGCACGGCGCGCGCAGCCGCCATGCACAGCGGATTGCCGTTGTAGGTGCCGAGGTGCACGACCCGCCCGGCAGTGATGAGGTCCATCAACTCCTGCCTGCCGCCGAACGCGCCGAGCGGCAGGCCCCCGCCGATTGACTTCGCAAGGGCGACGAGGTCGGGCTGGACACCGACCGCGCCGGTCGCGCCTCGCCAACCGGCCGTGATGCCCGTCTTCACCTCGTCGAACACGAGGAGCGTGCCGTGGCGCTGCGTGATCTCGCGAACCTGCTGCAGGTACCCGGGCTGCGGCAGGCAGATGCCGATGTTCTCCATCGCCGGCTCGACGATGAAGCACGCCACGTCGTGCGCGGCGAGCACGCGCTCGAGCGCCTCGGGATCGTTGTACGGCACCACCAGGGTGTCGGCGACCACGCCGGGCGAGATGCCCTCGGACGCCGGAACCGAGTTCGGCGCGTGGGACGGGCCGGCGAGGTGCAGCGGCGGCTTCATCGACACCATCACCTCGTCGTGGTGGCCGTGGTAGCCGCCCTCGACCTTGACGATCTTGTGCCGTCCCGTGGCCGCGCGGGCGACCCGGATGGCGTCCATCGTGGCCTCGGTGCCCGAGTTCGTGAAGCGCCACATGGGCAGCCCGTACCGCTCGGCGAGCATCTCGGCGACGTCCGCGTTCGACTCGCACGGGGTCACGAAGAGCGTCCCGTTGCCCAGCTGCCGCTCGATCGCCGACCGCACGACCGGATGGCCGTGGCCGACGAAGAGCGCGCCGAAGCCCATGTCGTAGTCGACGTAGACGTTGCCGTCCACGTCCGTCATCGTGGGACCGTCGGAGGAGCGCACCACGACGGGCCACGGGTCGTAGGCCTGGAAGCTGGACGGCACCCCGAGGGGCAGCACCTTGCGCGCACGGGCGTTGGCCCGCTGCGAGCCGGGAGTCCGCTCCTGGTAGCGGGCCAGCTCTCGCTTCGTGATGTCCTTGGCTCTCTGCGCAAGGGACGAGCTCAGCGTGGAATCCATCGCTGACATGAGTATCAACTCCCAAAAACTGCTCGTTGAGAGCCTACACTGGCGACTGCGCGGTGGGCGTAGCTCAGTCGGCTAGAGCGCCAGGTTGTGGTCCTGGAGGTCGGGGGTTCGAGGCCCCTCGTCCACCCCAAATCTCATGAGACGGCACGGGATGGCGCGCCACGCGGCGCAGACGTCCCGTGGATGCAGGGTCGTTCGTCCGCACCGTCGCGGACGGGTAGCATCGGCGCTTCAACCGCCCCTCTAGCTCAGCTGGTCAGAGCAACGGACTCTTAATCCGCAGGTCCTGGGTTCGAATCCCAGGGGGGGCACTGGTTGCTGGGTCGTCGCGGTTCGGCGTGGCGCCAAGCGCGTGCGGTCATTCGCCGGTTCCGTCGTCCGCGCCGCCGCTGTCGTCCGCGCCGCCCGGATCCTCCCCACCGATGTCGTCGGTGCCGCCAGAATTCTCCCCACCGATGTCGTCAGTGCCGCCAGAATCCTCCCCACCGCTGAAGTCGGTGCCGTCGTCGCCGCCGGCGTCCGTCCCGTCGGCGGAATCACCGCTCTCTTCGAGGACCGCGTCCTCCATGTCCTCGAGGAATGCCAGCGCCTCCGGATCGACGGACTCCGCCTCGACCTCACTCATGGTCTCCTCGAACCCGCCGGTCTCGGGATCGAACTCGGCCATGATCTCGGTCACGTCTCCGCTCTCGGAATCGTCGCCGAGCTCGTACTCCCCGAGCCGCTCGCCGCTTTCGTCCTCGAAGTCGATCGTGGACGTCCCGTCCTCGTCGAGGGACCCCACCTCCATGCGCAGGCCGTCCGCGATCATCTCGTCGGACACCGGCAGATTCGCACTGTTGAGGCCGTTGGACACGTTCACCTCGGCGCCGTCCATGTCCTCGAAGTCGACCGCCACGTTGCCGTCCGGATCGACGGACACGGGCTCGTGCACCCCCTGCGAATCGGGGGCCCACTCGTAGCGCACCGTGGTGCGCGGCATCTCGCCGCCGTCGACCGACACGGTCACCGGAACCGTCGCGCCCTCGCCTTCCTCGGCCTCAAGCGCGATCGAGAACGTCTTCACCAACGCGCGGTCGACGGTGATGGAACTCCAGTTCCCCGCCAGCAGCGGCGACGTCCCGAGGACCGAACGAACGTGGACGCCCTCCGGCAATCCCGCTCCGCGGTCGCGCGTGTCGTAGACCCGGCCATCGACCGTCATGATGACCTGCAGCTCCGCGTCTGAGTCGGACGACGTCACCATGATGTGCGACGTCTTTGCGTCACCATCCTCGTCCCCGAAGGGCGACGGAAACGGCTTCGCCGTGCGGGACCTCATCGGGGTGAGCTCGATCGTTCCCCGGCCACCCTCCCAGCCGCCGGTCTCGGCCTGCGGGTTGGTCGAGCCCATCGCATACGACCACTGCTCCGCCTCGGGGTCGACCATGATGCGCTGGACGGCGCCCGGGAAGTTGTTGTCGTAGACGTGGATCGCGATCAACCCGTCCTCGTCGGTGACGGCAATGGGAGTGACCGCGTGTCCACCCTGCTCCGAGTAGATCCCCAGCGTGTAGCCCGCCCCCGATTCGAGTCCCTCGGCGAGCCTGGCAGTGATCTCCGAGGGTTCGAACTGCTGGTACGACCGGAACGCCTCCTGGACCGGCTGCACCATCTGCGTCGCCCACCAGTACTCGATGGCCCGCAACACGGCGGGGTTCTCCCTGCTCAGGTCGAACGTCGATCCCGCCTCCGCGTCGAGATCCGCCAGGTCGACGCCACCGTCGTAGATCAGCCGGGACAGGGCCGCCATGCCCTCGCAGTGCCCGCCCGACATGGCCTCGTTGACCTGGTCGGCCCACTGCTGCGCGGCCGGATAGAGCACGCAGTCCGCGGATCCACCGTTCGCACAGACCTCCTCGCGACCGAACAACGCGATCATCTCGGTCGCACCGAGTACGCCGGATTCCCCCCAGTTCTCGAACCCGAATCCATCCACCGACGGGTCGAAACCCTCGTAGGTGCACGACGCCGGATCGTCGAGCGAACAGCCGGGGAGCGGGTACGACCCCCCGTCGTAGCCGGCGTCATCGCCGGACTTCTCTGAGTCGGTCGTCGACTCCGACGACCCACAGGCACCAAGGACCACGCTCAGCGCGGCAATCAGGGCCAGCCGGCGAGCTGCTCCACGTATTGTCATTGGGCGAGACTAGTTACTCTTCCGCGCACGTGATGCGGGCGGCCGGACCGGTCGCACCCTTGGCGGGACCACCGGGTCCGCCCGGGGCCTCCGCCGTCGCCGATCCCTCGCGTCGCGAGGTATACCCTCGCCCAAATGACGGTCCTCGACGGTTCCACGTCCATCGACCATGCGGCGCTGGTGGGGCAGCGCAAGCGCCGGCTCACCGAGGTGATGCGGTCGACGGGCGTGCCGGTCATCCTGACGTCCGACCCGATCACGATCCTGTACGCGACCGGCGCCCGGAACATGACCATCCACGGCTTCACGGGGCCGGACCGGTTCATGCTGCTCTTCGGCGACGGGCATGCGATCCTCTTCGAGTTCGCGGGATGCGAGCACCTCGCCGCGGACCTGCCCGAGGTCGACCAGATTCGTCCCGCCCCCGGCATCACGGCCAAGAAGACCCTCCATTACACCGACCAGGTCGCCGCGTTCGCCGACGAGGTGCGGGCGACGTGCGCCGAGCGGCTCGGCGCCGGCGAGGACCGCATCGCCGTGGAGAAGCTCGAGTTCCCCATGACCGACGCCATGCGTGCCCGCGGCTTCCACCTGCTCGATGCGGGACCGACGGTGCAGCTCGCGATGTCGATCAAGCAGCCCGCCGAGCTCGGTGCGATCCGGGAGGCGATGGCGGTCGTGGAGGCGGCGACGGCCGAGCTCGAACGAGCGGTTGCGCCCGGCGCGACCGAGAACGAGGTCTGGGCCGCGTTCCACCGGGGGCTGATCGCGGCAGGCGGCGAGTACGTCGTCACGCGACTGCTCCAGGCCGGCGAGCGAACCTTCCCCTACTTCCTCGAGGCATCCGACCACCGCCTGCAGGCGGGCGACCTCGTGTGCTTCGACACCGACGCGATGAGCCTGCACAGTTACTCGATCGACTTCTCCCGGACCTTCCTCTGCGGCGACGCCGAGCCGACCGCCCAGCAGCGCGCGCTCTACGACCTCGCCCTCGAACAGCTCGAGCACAACGCGTCGAACCTCGCCCCCGGCCGCAGCTTCGAGGAGTTCGCCCGCGGCGCGTACGACGTGCCGGAGCGGTACCGCGACTACGGCTACTACCAGTTGGCCCACGGACTCGGCCTCGCAGGCGGCTACCCCAATGTGCCGCGTGTCGGCGAGGCGCCATACGGACTGCCCGGAGCCATGCAGCCGGGCATGGTCCTGTGCGTCGAGAGCTACGTCGGCGACTCCGACTCCCGTCAGGGGGTGAAGCTCGAGGACCAGTACCTCATCCACGCCGATCACGTGGAACGCCTGAGCCGTTATCCGCTCGACCGGCGGCTCACCGACGTCGTCCGAGCCGCCTGACTCGCTGCGGGTGGGTCAGCCGACCGTCGCTTCGGTCACTGCGTCGTCGGCGACGACGAGATTGATGCGTGTCACCGAGTAGTCCTCGGTGACCATGAAGTACTCGCCGTCTCGGGCGACGACACGGGCGACGTACCCCTCGGCTTCGATCGCCGCTATTGCATCGGACTCGCTCATGCCGATCACCGTGGCGGCAAATGCCTCAGTGCGCACGCGTTGTTCCTCCATCTCCTCCTCGGTCGGAATCGACACCGAGGCACCCGGGTCGGGATTGAGCGTCGACACGGACTCGTCCATGTCGGAGCCACAAGCGGCCAATGCGATCAGCGCAACGACGAGCAGGGTTTTCATGACTGCAGCGTAAGGCGTGTCACCACTTCGACATGCGGCGTGTTGGGGAAGAGATCGAGCACGGTCACGTCGTCACAGCGATAGCCGCGTTCGGCGAGCAACGCGATGTCTCGGGCGCCGGCGACCGCGTCACACGACACGAGCACGACACGTGGTGCGCCGGTTTCCGCCAGCACCTCGACGCCGCGTTTGCCCAGGCCGTTGCGGGCAGGGTCGGCGATGACGAGTCCGGCGCGGGTTGGTGCCCATTGTTCGAATGCCACTTCCTCGATCCGGGCCCGATGGTCACCAAGATTGACCTTGGCGTCGGCACAGGCCGAGCGGCTCGACTCGACCACGGTGACGTCGACGTCGAAATCGACGAGCGTGGCGGAGAACAGCCCGCACCCACCGTAGGCATCGACGATGGGGCCGAAGTCGCCCGACAGCGCCTCGTCACCCGCGGCGTCGTTCACCGCCGACACCAGGAGTTCGGCGGCCAATGGAGACGACTGGAAGAACGTGGGCATCGACACGCGGAACTCCACCCCGTGCACCCGCTCGTGAATCACCGAGCGTCGACCCACCAGCACGTCGGGGGCGAGACCGTCGACGGTTGCAGTCTTCACGTCGTAGTCACGCTCGTCGTGCAGCCAGATGCCACGCTCACCGCTGTCCACGCCGCAGCGCAGCGTTGCCTCGGCGGCACCCGTCACCCGCGCATCGGCCACGAGGTCGGCGAGCAGGTCGTGGGCCACGAGGCAGCGGTTCACCTCGACCACCTCATGCGACTGTGATCTGCGGAATCCGAGACGACCGTCGGCGGCGACCGCCATGCGCAACGTCGTGCGCGAACCGTGCGGTGGCAACACCGCCCCGCCACGCACCTCCACCTCGGGCATGCGCGCCGTGCGGCGCATCGCCTCACGGACGATCTCCACCTTGGCAGCGAGATGGCGGGCCGGGTCGAGATGCTGCCACGAGCACCCGCCGCACCCGGCTGCCACGAACGGGCACGGCTCGGCCACGCGGTCGGGCGAGCGCTCGAGGATGCTGCGGGCCACGCCACGCGCGAAGTCCTTCTTGGATTCGACGACGTCGATCTCAACGAGTTCACCCGGCAGACCTCCGACGACGAACACCACCCTGCCGTCGGCCATGCGCGCCAGACCATCACCACCGGCGACGAGCCGCT
>JBIIHV010000109.1:0-6107 GCA_044235415.1 Ilumatobacteraceae bacterium
CTCACCGGCCACACGCTCGACGACCAGGCCGAGACCGTGCTGATCAACCTGCTCCGCGGCGCGGGCGTCACCGGCCTCACCGGCATCAAGCGCCCCGCGACACGGCCACTGCTCGGCCTGCGGCGAAGCGAAACCCGAGCGCTGTGCGCGGCGCTGGGCGTGGCCGTGCTCGACGACCCCATGAACGGCGACGCGCGTTTCCTGCGCACGCGCGTGCGCGGCGAGGTGCTGCCCCTGCTCGACGACGTGTCCGGGCGCGACGTCGCCGCGGTGCTGGCGCGACAGGCCGCACTGATGCGCGACGACGACGAGCTGCTGGACGAGCTCGCCGTGTTCATCGACCCCACCGACGCGGTCGCGCTGCGCGACGCCCCGGTCGCCCTTGCGCGACGCGCGATCCGCGCGTGGCTCGCCGATCCCTACCCTCCCGACGCCGCCTGCGTCGAGCGGGTGCTCGAGGTGGCGCGTGGCGAGCGCACGGCCTGTGACGTCGGCGGCTCCCGCGAGGTGCGGCGCAGCAAAAACCGCCTCACCGTCACCTAAAACACGGCGCGCCGCCGCGGGATCCGGTGTATGGTCGCGACCCGATGACGAACAGGTCCCGCCGCTGCACCACCGTCACGGACGGGCAGCGATGACCACTCGGCTCCGCGGGAAGTGGGCCCTCGGCATCGCTCCGCGCAACCTCACGTGGGTGATCGGCGACAGACTCGCGATCTGCGAGCGGCCGGGTGGATGTGGCCCCAACCACCGGCGCGTCCGCCGGCAGGAAGAGATCATCTGGCTGCGCGAGAACAACTTCACCTGCGTGGTGTCGGTGCTGGCCGCGCCGCACAACCTCCACAACTACGAGGAGATGGGCGTGCAGTGCCTGCACCGTCCCGTCATCGGCATCGAGGAGATCGACGAACCGCTGGTCCATCTCTACTCCGACCTGCGCGAGATGCTGCGCGCCGGCAGCCGCATCCTCGTGCACGCCGACGAGGTGAGCGACGACCTGATCGGCGTCGTCGGCGGCTACATCCGGTGGGAGGGCCTCGTCGAGGATCCCGTCGAGACGATCATGATCGCCGAGCGCATCGGCGGCCGCCAGCTCGATCCCGCGTCGCGCGAACTCATCCTGCGCGTACACGAGCTGCGCTGACGCGGCATCCGACGGGTCGGTAGCGTCCCGCGCGTGGACGGCAAGAGGGTCCTCGTCACCGGCCTGGGAGGCGAACTGGGGTCGCGCGTCGGTGCGATGCTCGAGGACGAGCCGTGGATCGGATCGATCGCAGGCTTCGACGCCAATCCGCCCCGTCGCCGCCTGAAGCGCGCCGCGTTCCACCTCGTCGCCGCCGACAACCGCGACGCGGTCGTGCGGCTGGTATCCGAATTCGATCCGCACGTCATCGTGCACCTCGGCGTGTGGGAGCCGCACGCGCGGCTGTCCACGGACGACGCCCGCGCCGCCACCGAGGCGCTCGGCGAGTCGCTCTTCGACGCGTGCCGCGGGGCGCGCTCGCTCGAGTCGGTGGTGCTGCGCAGCGGCACCGAGGTCTACGGCCGCGGCGGCGCATGGCCGCACCAGCCCGACGAGCACGCGCCACCGAACCCCGCGTCGATCTTCGGGTGCATGCTGCGCGACCTCGAGCAGCGCGCACACGGACTCGCCGACGAGCGCGGCACCGTCATCACCGTGCTGCGCTGCGCACCCGTCGTCGGTCCGCACGTGCCCAGCCCGCTGGGGCGGCTGCTGCGACTGCCCGTCGTGCCGTTCAACCCTTTCGGCAACCCGCGGTTCTCGCTCGTCGAGGACCGCGACGCCGCCGAGGCGTTCGTGGCCGCCGCGCGCACGCGGCCGCGCGCCACCGTCAACGTCGTCGCTCCCGGCACCGCGTCGGTGCTGCAGGCCGCGCTGTCAGGAAGGCGCGTTGCGCTGCCCGTCGCGGGACCGGGCTGGTTCGTCGCGCGCGGCGCGGCGACCGTGGCGGGGGCGCCGATCGCCGACCACGTCGCCGAGCTGCTGGTGCACGGACGCTGCGCGCGTCCCGGCGACACTGCCGGCCTGCTCGGCACCGAGCCCCGTCACTCGACCACCGACGTCATCGCAGCCCTCTACCGCTGGCCCGCCGTCGTGCGCATCGTGCCCTCACGGACTGCCGCCTGACCGTGCCGTTCGTCGAGTCGCAGGGTCTGCGCATCCACTTCGAGGTCACCGGCAGGAAGTCGGCGCCGCCCGTGCTGATGATCCAGGGTCTCGGCGCCAGCAAGCACGCATGGAACCTCCAGCGCGCGGCGCTCGGCCTGCGCTGGCGCACCGTCGCGCTCGACAACCGCGGCTCCGGCCGCAGTAGCAGGCCGATCGCGCCTTTCACGCTGGAGGACCTCGCGGACGACGCGCTGCGCGTGCTCGATGCTGCGGGCGTCGACGACGCGCACGTCGTCGGCGCGTCGATGGGCGGCGTCGTCGCGCAGATCCTCGCGGTGCGCAACCCCGAGCGCGTGCGCTCGCTCGTGCTCGCATGCACCTCGTGCCGGCAGCACCCGTGGCGCGAGGACCTGCTGCGCGAGTGGTCGACCACCGCACGTGGCCGCGGACTGCTGGACGTCGGCCGCGGCGCCGCCCAGTGGGTGATGGGGCCGCGCTCGTTCCGGCGCGCCGTCCCCGCACTCGGCTGGCTCGGACCGCTCGCGGTGCTGCGGCCGCGCGACTCGTTCGCCTCGCAGGTCGACGCGATCCTCGCGACCGACCCGTCGATCGCGGACCGTCTCTCCGAGGTGACCGCACCCACGCTCGTCGTCGTCGGCAACCAGGACATCCTCACGCCGCGCGGCGACAGCGAGGAGCTCGCCGAGCGCATCCCCGGCGCCGAGCTCGTCGTCATCTCCGGTGCCGCGCACGGGTTGATGGTCGAGCACGCGGGCACGTTCAACTCGGTGCTCGTCGACTTCCTGCAGGCGGCGGAGCGCTCCGCGACGGAACGCAGTACGGCGGAGCGTCGCGTCAGCGGATGACGCCGTCGAGCAGCGCGGAGGGCGCTGCGCGGAGGGCGTCGGTTGCCGCGCACTCGGCGAGGCGGTTGCACTCGTCCTGCGCGAGCTTCACATAGGAACGCGCGGACTCGATCGCCGACGCCACGCCGTCGCCGGAGCGCACGATCTTCAGCGCGCGGTCGCGCTCGTCGGTCGCCAGCGGACGACCGAGCAGCGAGGCGAGCTCGTCGGCCGCGCCGTCGCCGCGGCTGAGGGTCAGGAGCACGGGCAGCGTGTAGACGCCCTCCTCCATGTCGTGTCCCGCCGGCTTGCCGAGCTCGTCGTCGGTCGCGATCACGTCGAGGATGTCGTCGACGATCTGGAAGACCATGCCGTACGCCGTGCCGTACGCCGTCAGCGCCGCCACCTCCGCGTCGCCGTGTCCGGCGACCAGCGCGCCGATGCGCGCCGAGGTCGAGTAGAGCGACGCGGTCTTGCCGTCGATGCTGGACAGGTACGACGGCACGCTGCGCGCCGGGTCGTAGGTGTGGCGCAGCTCCTCGATCTGCCCCTCGCAGAGCTGGCCGATCGTGCGGGCGAGCAGTCCCGCCACCTCGTTGCCCAGCGACGCGGCGATCTCACTGGCGCGCGCCAGCAGGAAGTCGCCGGCGAGGATCGCCTGCAGGTTGCCCCACTTGGCGTTCACCGTCTCGACGCCGCGCCGCGTGGCGCTCTCGTCCATGACGTCGTCGTGGTACAGCGATCCCAGGTGGACGAGCTCGCACGCGATGCCGCCGCTGATCACCGAGTCGGTCACCGGCAGGGACGATCCCACCTGGGCGGCGGCGATCGTCATCACCGGGCGCAGGCGCTTGCCTCCCGCGACGATCAGGTGCGAGGCGATCTCGGTGAGATAGGCGTCCCTCGTGCGCACCGCGTCGAGCAGCGCAACCTCAACCCGGTCGCGGTCGGCCCCCATCAGGGGCAGGTCGAGGAGGGGCGACGCGACAGCCACGGCGCAAGGCTACGCACGGGTCTTGTGAACCGGCGAACGAAGGTCGCGATTATGGCTCGAAGAGAGCCACCGCACGCCCACCGGTAGACTGTGCGTCAGAGGTGTTGTGACCCGATCATCGACCGACACATTCGACCACTCGCCCCGAGTGCCTCGCCGCAAAGGATGGTGCTGACCCGTGTTTGAGCGCTTTACCGATAGGGCCCGGCGCGTGGTCGTCCTGGCGCAGGAAGAGGCCCGCCTCCTCAACCACAGCTACATCGGCACCGAGCACATCCTCCTCGGGCTGATCCACGAGGGCGAGGGCGTCGCCGCCAAGGCCCTCGAGTCGCTCAACATCTCGCTCGAGGCGGTCCGCGCCCAGGTCGAGGAGATCATCGGCACGGGCGGATCGTCCCCGTCGGGTCACATCCCCTTCACCCCCCGTGCCAAGAAGGTCCTTGAGTTGTCCCTGCGCGAGGCCCTCCAGCTCGGCCACAACTACATCGGCACCGAGCACATCCTCCTCGGGCTCATCCGCGAAGGCGAGGGCGTCGCCGCCCAGGTGCTCGTCAAGCTGGGCGCCGACCTGAGCCGCGTCCGCCAGCAGGTCATCCAGCTGCTCTCGGGCTACCAGAGCCAGTCGGGCAAGGGCGAGAGCCAGGCGTCGGGGGGCAAGGAGGAGCAGCCCGAGAAGGGCAGCAGCCAGATCCTCGACCAGTTCGGGCGCAACCTCACCCAGATGGCGCGCGAGAACCGTCTGGATCCCGTCATCGGCCGCCAGCGCGAGACAGAGCGCGTGATGCAGATCCTCTCGCGGCGCACGAAGAACAACCCCGTGCTCATCGGCGAGCCGGGCGTCGGCAAGACGGCGATCGTCGAGGGTCTCGCCCAGAAGATCGTCCGCAACGAGGTGCCGGAGACGCTGACGAACAAGCAGCTCTACACGCTCGACCTCGGTGCGCTGGTCGCCGGCAGCCGCTACCGCGGCGACTTCGAGGAGCGCCTGAAGAAGGTGTTGAAGGAGATCCGCACCCGCGGCGACATCATCCTGTTCATCGACGAGATCCACACGCTCGTCGGCGCCGGCGCGGCCGAGGGCGCGATCGACGCGGCCTCGATCCTCAAGCCGATGCTCGCCCGCGGCGAGCTCCAGACCATCGGCGCAACCACGCTCGACGAGTACCGCAAGCACTTCGAGAAGGACGCCGCCCTCGAGCGCCGGTTCCAGCCGGTGAAGGTCGAGGAGCCGGATGTCTCCCACACCATCGAGATCCTGAAGGGCATCCGCGACAAGTTCGAGGTGCACCACAAGGTCACCATCACCGACCAGGCGCTCGTCGCCGCGGCGAACCTCGCCGACCGCTACATCGCCGACCGGCACCTGCCCGACAAGGCGATCGACCTGATCGACGAGGCCGGCAGCCGCCTGCGCATCAAGCGCATGGCCACCCCGCCCGACCTGAAGGAACTCGACGCGCGCATCACCGAGGTGCAGGAGTCGAAGGCCAAGGCTGTGTCTGATCAGGACTTCGAGGAAGCGAGTCGCCTGCGCGACCGCGAGCGCGAATTGCTGAAGGAGCGCGCCGACAAGGAGGCCGCGATCAAGGCTGAGGGTGTCAACCTCTATGACGAGGTTGACGAGGAAGCCATCGCCGAGGTGCTCAGCGTGTGGACCGGTATCCCCGTCTACAAGCTGACCGAGGAGGAGACCGCGAAGCTCCTCAACATGGAGGCCGAGCTCCACAAGCGGATCATCGCGCAGGAGGACGCCATCAAGGCGGTCAGCCAGAGCATCCGCCGCACCCGCGCGGGGCTGAAGGATCCGAAGCGCCCCAGCGGCTCGTTCATCTTCCTCGGGCCCACCGGAGTGGGCAAGACCGAGCTGGCCAAGACCCTCGCCAACTTCCTGTTCGGCGACGACGACGCGCTCATCTCGCTCGACATGAGCGAATACATGGAGAAGCACACGGTCAGCCGCCTCGTCGGCTCGCCCCCGGGCTACGTGGGCTACGAGGAGGGCGGCCAGCTCACCGAGGCCGTCCGCCGCCGCCCGTTCTCGGTGGTGCTCTTCGACGAGATCGAGAAGGCGCACCCCGACGTGTTCAACACGCTGCTGCAGATCCTCGAGGAGGGCCGTCTCACCGATGCGCAGGGC
>JBIIHV010000110.1:0-6059 GCA_044235415.1 Ilumatobacteraceae bacterium
CCCGTGCTTCGGGCACAGGTCGTACGAGTGCGGATCCTCTTCGTCCAGCAGGTCGTCGATCCAGACGACCGCACGGTTGTACTGGAACGACAAGGTGACGGTCGGCTTCGCACTGCACGCGGTGCGAGAGCACTTTCGAGCCACGTGAAAAACGCTACTCATGCGCGTGAATTGAATGGGGGATGCCCGTCACGCGGACGGCTCCGTCGGGCAGCCCTGAAGGGGTCGGTCGTAGGCTGACGACATGTCCAAGCTTCCTCCGCCCCCACCGCCCTCCCCGCGCAACCAGCCGCGCCGCGGCGGCGCGCCGCGCGGCTCGACACCCGACCGGCCGGGGGGCATGCCCCGCTGGGCCATCTGGGCCCTCGCAGTCGGCGCCCTCGCGCTGTTCGTCGGCCCGCGGCTGTGGCCGACGCAGACCGCGACCGAACTGTCGTACACGGAATTCCTCCAGATGGTGGAGGAGGGCAAGGTCGACTCGGTCACGATCAACAACATCAGCAACGTCATCAGCGGCGAGCTCGCAGACGGCAGCCGGTTCACCACCACCGGCGCAACCGTGCTGTCCGACGCCGACGAGCAGCTGCTGAAGTCGAAGGGCGTCGACTACGACTACGCGACCCCCACCGGCAACTTCTTCACCAACATGATCCCGTTGCTGCTCCCCTTCCTGCTCCTGATGGGGTTCTTCATCTGGATGCAGCGCCGCGCCATGGGCCAGGCCGGGTCGATCATGTCGATCGGCCGCAGCAAGGCGAAGAGCTACGACGCCGACAAGCCCAGCACGACGTTCGCCGACGTGGCGGGCTACGCCGGCGTCAAGCAGGAGATCAAGGAGGTCGTCGACTTCCTGCGCATGCCCGAGCGGTTCAAGGAGATCGGCGCGCGGGTGCCCAAGGGCATCCTGCTCGTCGGGCCCCCCGGCACCGGCAAGACGCTGTTCGCGCGCGCCGTCGCCGGCGAGGCCGGCGTGGGCTTCCTGTCCGTCACCGGCTCGGACTTCATGGAGATGTTCGTCGGAGTCGGCGCCAGCCGCGTGCGCGACCTGTTCCAGCAGGCCTCCAAGATGGGGCGCGCCATCATCTTCATCGACGAGATCGACTCGATCGGACGCAAGCGAGGCGCCGGGCTCGGCGGTGGACACGACGAGCGGGAGCAGACGCTCAACCAGATGCTCGCCGAGATGGACGGGTTCGAAGCGACCGAGGGCATCGTGGTCATGGCTGCGACGAACCGGCCCGACATCCTCGACCCCGCGCTGCTGCGCCCCGGCCGGTTCGACCGGCAGATCATCGTGCCGCTGCCCGAGGCCGAGGAGCGTCTCGCCATCCTCAAGGTGCACTCGGGCGGGAAGCGGATGGGCAAGGACGTCGACCTCGACACCATGGCCCGCGCCACGCCGGGCATGAGCGGTGCCGACCTCGCGAACCTCGTCAACGAGGCGGCGCTGTTCGCGGTGCGCCGCGGCTCGACGCACATCGAGCGCATCGACTTCGAGAACGCCCGCGACCGCGTGGTGCTCGGCGCGAGCCGCGAGAGCCTGATCCTCAATGCGGAGGAGAAGCGCGCGACGGCGTACCACGAGGGCGGCCACGCGGTGCTCGCCACCGTGCTGCCGCACTCCGACCCTCTGCACAAGGTGACGATCCTCCCGCGCGGCATGGCGCTCGGCGTCACGTGGACGCTCCCCGAGGAGCGCCACACGTACTCGCGCGAGTACTTCGAGGACGTCATCTGCAAGGCCATGGGCGGCCGCGTCGCGGAGAAGATCGTCTTCGGCCACCTCAACAGCGGCGCCGCCAACGACCTCGAGCAGGCGACCAACATCGCGCGCCGCATGGTGCGCGAGTGGGGCATGAGCGAGTCGGTCGGGCCGATGGCCTTCGCCGGCCAGCAGCAGGTGTTCCTCGGCGAGGACCTCATGAGCAGCGGCCGCGAGTACAGCGACGAGACCGCCCGCACGATCGACGCCGAGATCAGCCGCATCCTGCGCGAACAGGAGGAACGGGCCCGCACCGTGCTGCAGCAGCACCGGCGCGGCCTCGACCTCGTCGCACAGGCACTGCTCGACCACGAGACGATCGACGGTGCGATGGTGTCGCGGCTGGTGCAGCAGGGACTCGGCTCGCCGAGCCGCGCCACCGACGAGCGCGGGACGCTGCCGAACTCCTAGGGCGCCGTCAGGAGCAGGCCGGCTCGGCTCCGCCGCCGTCGCGCACCCGGGCGACCGCCGCCCACAGGTCGGCGGCGCTGACCGGGCCGAGGAACGTCGCGGCAGCAGTGCCGTCCGCACCGGCGAGCACGAGCGACGGGACGGCGTCGATCGCGTACTTCGCGTGCAGTGCGCGCTGCGCGCCGTACTCGACCTCCTGCACCGCCACGTCGGCCGATTCGAGGACGGCCGCCTTGCGTGCGACGTCCGCGCACGTCGAGCACGTCGCGGACGTGAAGGCCACCACCAGCCACGGCGCATCCGGTCGCGCGAAGTCGGTTCGGTCGAGCCGCGACGGCAGTGCACCGGGCGTGCGCACCGGCGCGGCCGACCGCCGCGCGAGCACGGCGCGCACCGCGAGCGCGACGGCGACGACCGCCGCGACGACTGCGAGGCGGATCACTGCGCCGCCGCCGACGGCGTCGGGAGGTGCGGCAGCATCAGCGCGGCGGCCCGTCCGGGCATCCCGTCGCCGCGCGTGAGCAGCCGCTGGACCACCACCGGTTGCGTCGCGCGCACCACCACCTCGCCCGCGGGCAGACCGGCCGGCGCCGCCACCACGACGAGCGCGCCCGGGGGGAGCGCGACCGACTCGAGCCCGCCCAGCGCGACCGACCCCGCAGGTCCGACCTGCTCGACGCTGAACGTCGCCTCGAGCGGCGTGACGTTGAGCACCAGCAGCGCGTCGGAGAGCCCCGGCGTCAGCCCGGACGGCGCGCTCCAGGTGCTGCTCGACGAATCGCCCGGCGCCCCGACGACAATGGACGTGCCCGTCCTCCCCTCGATGCGCCTCGTCACCACCTGCTCGACGACGACGCCCGGCTCCTCCGATTCGTCGCTGAGCGACACGTTCACCGCATAGCGGCCCGGCAGGTCGGGCACCACATCGGTGTCCAGCACCGTGACGCGCCCCGCGGGAGCCGCGACCACGAACGGCTCGCCGAGCGCCTGGCCGTTGACGAACGCGACGTTCACCGTGCGCTCGTCCTGCCCGGGGTTGTAGATGACGATCTCCTCGGAGATCCCCTCGCCGCGCTCGCCGTCGGCGATCCACCACTCGCGCGAGAGCCCGGGGGAGCCGAGCCGCATCGTGTAACCGAGCCTGCCGTCGCCGAGGTAGTGCTGCGAGCGGCCCGCGACGACGCGTCCGGCGGAGGTCCTGACCGACACCGCGAGGATCGGCTCGTTGCGCGCACCCTGTTCGGCCATGTCGAGCACCACGAGCGAACGGGGACCGACGACGAGGCCCTGCAGGTTCGACGGCCGGCGGCCCGACTCGCGCGTCACGAACTCGACGTCGACGACGCTCGCATCCGCGAACGGGTTCACCACGACCACGTCGTCGATGCTGTCCACGGACGTGAAGCCGTCGGCGAAGTACCACTCGTCCGAGGTCCTGTTCGCGCATGCAACGGTGGCGGTCCCCGCCGGATGGCTGGTCACCTGTTCGACGGAGCCGGCCGGTCCGCTGATCTCCACCACGTTTGCCACGAAGGGCGACTTGATGCCGCCACCCGCGTCGACGTCGAGCGTGGAGCGCGCGGGCACCACGACCGAGATCGCCGTCGCTGCGACGTCCGGCATGATCCGCGTGACGGTCGCTGCGAGGTCGGCGTCGGTCGGGTTGGCGATGACGACCGTGCCGGTGATGCGCGGATCGTCGCCGGGAACCCCCGGGCAGTACCACGCGGTCGAGAGCGGCGCGGCCGACGAGACAAACGGCAACGGCGCCTCGCCGGGTGGCGCCGCGGCACCATCCGGAGGCGGTTCGACCGTGGCGACGCCTTCAAGGAGCGGATCGATCGCGCCGGCACCGCCCGCGGCGCGCTGGTCGACCGACACCAGAGCAGCGACCGCCGCGAGGCAGGCGACCGCCACCACGAGCTGGCGGACGGTGAGGTGCTCCGCCCCCCGGTGGCCCGCGCCGCGCTCGCCCATCGGGTCGCTCACTGCGCACCTCCGTCGAGCACGATGCGCCGGCCGTCGTCGTCGCCCTCGACGAGCACGACCGGCGCGGGCCGCAGCGAGAGCGAGCGGCGGCGGTAGCGGCCGAGGTCGGCGGCCGCGACGAGAGCCGCGACCCAAACGAGCGCCTGCAGTGCGACGAGCGCACGGTGGGAGCCCTCGGTGCGGAACTCGAGGCGCGCCACCCCCGACACGGGCGAATCGAACGCCGTCGTGCCGCCGAACGCGATGCGCGACTGCACCTTCACCCCGCCGACGTTGAGCGCCATCCGCTCGCTGAACGGCGACGCGAGGTGCACCGTCCACCGGTCGACGAATGCCGGCGAGCTCGAGGTCGCGCCGAGCATCTGGATCGGACCGCGGATCGCGATCTGCCCGGTGAGCAGCTCGTCGGCGCCGGCGCGGGTGCTGAGCACCGCCGAGTCGTCGTCCAGCACCGACATGAGCGGGATCCACGCACGGTTCTCGAAGATCGCGAGGCTCGACGAGGAGAACACGCGCCGCATGTCGAGCTGTCCCGACAGGCCGTCGAGCACGCGCGCGAGCTCGGGCCCCGGCTCGGCGGCGGCCTCGCCGGGCGGCGCGATCGGGACGACCACGTAGCGCACGGCAAGCGGTGCCAGGAGCCGCCCGGCGCGCACCGTCGAGGAGTCGATCGCCGCGACGAGCGCGGCGTCGAGCGAGTCGATCAGCGCGTTGTCGAGCGGCTGCCAATAGTCCGACGCCGACACGGGCCCGTCATCGGCGACGGCGACGTGCAGGTCACCCGTGAGCGGGTGCCCGGAGACCGGCAGCATCTCGCGCGCACCGACGTACGCAACGTGGAAGTCGCCCTCGGGCGGGTCGACCGGCAGCTGCGCGAGCAGCTGGGCGGACGTCGTCGACGGCTGGTTCCAGCGTCCGTCGACGGTCGCGAGGACCACGGGCACCGCTGCAACGGTGGCCACCGTCACCGCGAGCACCGCGACGACGCGCTGCGCCCTCCGGATGCCGGCCAGCACCCCGTCGACGAGCTCACCGACGAGGGCCATCGCCCCGAGCGCCGCGCCGAGCCCGATGACCGGCAGGAGGTATGCGACGTCCGGCAGCACCGCGCCGGCGGTCCCCCGTCCGATTGCGAGCGCCGCAGCCAGCGATGGCACGACGAGGAACGCACCCCGGATCGCCCACAGCGCGCGCTCTGCGCGGGCAACAAAGAGGGCGAGCGCCAGCGGCAGCAGCGCCAGCGACGCAAGCGCGCCGAGCGTCATCGACGCGCCACCGAGCTGGACCACCGACCAGAGGCCCGCCGCCCGTGACGCCTCATCCAGCGCGCCAAAGGTGCGCAGCGCCCAGTTGTCGCCGAAGAACGTGAGCGACCACGGCACGTTCAGGACGACCGCACCGAGCAGCGCGACGGCCGCGAGCCGCGCGACCCGCAGCACCGACCGCACCGGCACGCCGGCGACCGCGTCCGCCACGACCCATGAGACGGCCATCGCACCCATCAGCACCGCGGCCGTCGGGTTGAAGGCCGCCGCGCACGACGTCACCAGGGTCGCCGCCGCGAACGACTGCGTGAGCCGGGCGCCGACCGGTCCGCGTCCCGCAACGACGAAGCACCTCGCGAACCACGGCACCGTGGCGTAGATGACGAGCACCGACCAGCGACCCTCGCCGAAGGCCTGGTAGGGAACCGGGAGCGCCGCGTAGAGGAGCGTGCCTGCGAGCCGCGCCCGCGGACCGAAGGCGCGGCTGCCGAGCGCCCACGCGCCGGCCCACCCGAGGAACAACGTGGCGAGCACCGACCACGTGGTGAGGGCGCCGAAATTGCCGAACGAGGCGAGTCCGCCGACGGCGAGCAGCGCGAGCCCCGTCGGGTTCGCCGATTGCTGGCCGAAAC
>JBIIHV010000111.1:0-6050 GCA_044235415.1 Ilumatobacteraceae bacterium
CCGGCGGATCCACCTCGTCGTCGCGGGCCGTCGAGGGCTCGATCGCCCAGCCGAAGCAGCCCAGCACGACGATCAGGCCGCCTGCAATGGCGACCGGGATCGAGTAGATGAGCCCGAAGGCGATCACCGGGAGACCGAGCGCGAGGACGATCGGCCAGTACGAGGGCGACGGCATGTGGATGTGCGCATCCTTGTTGCGCTCCATCTCGCCGAGGATCTCCTCGGCCTCCTTCACCTTGCGGATCTCACCGCTCTGGTGGTCCTCCGCATACTTGCGGTGGAAGAACTCGTCGAGGTGACCGACCGTCGGGATGCTGTCGAAGTTGTGCTCCTTCGGCGGGTTCGACGTCATCCACTCGAGGCTGCGCGCGTCCCACGGGTCGAGCGGGGCCTGCTTGCCCCTGCGCGCCGTGACCAGGACGTTGATGAAGAAGAAGAGCACGCCGACGGACAGGACGATCGATCCAATCGACGCAACGAGGTTCCAGAAGGCGAGATTGAAGAAGCCCTCCCCTGCCCGCGCGTCGGTCCAGATGTACATGCGCCGGGGCTGACCCTGCAGCCCGAGGATGTGCATCGGGCCGAAGGTCAGGTTCATGCCGATCGCCATGAGCCAGAAGTTCCAGTTGCCTAGGCGCTCGCTCAGCAGCTTCCCGAACATCTTCGGCCACCAGTAGTACATGCCCGAGAAGATGCCGAAGATCGCGCCGCCGAACAGCACGTAGTGGAAGTGGGCGACGATGTAGTAGGTGTCCGTCTGCTGCGTGTCGGACGGCGCAACCGCGTGAGTGACGCCCGACAGGCCGCCGACCGTGAACAGCACGATCAGCGCGATCGCGAACTTCATCGCCACCGTGAACTGGAGCTTCCCTCCCCAGAGCGTCATGGTCCAGTTGACGACCTTGACGCCGGTGGGCACCGCAATGGCCATCGTCGCCACGGAGAACACCGCAACCGACACCGGACCGAGACCCGAGGCGAACATGTGGTGGGCCCACACGCCCCAGCCCACGAAGCCGATCGCCGCTCCCGAGAACACCACGAACGGGTAGCCGAACAGCGGCTTGCGGGAGAAGACCGGCAGGACCTCCGAGATGATGCCGAAGCTCGGGAGGATGAGGATGTACACCTCCGGGTGCCCGAAGATCCAGAACAGGTGCTGCCACAGCAACGGGTCGGCCCCGGCCGCCACGTCGAAGAACGTCGCGCCGAAGTTGCGCTGGAACATCAGCAGGAACAGCGCGACGGTGATGACCGGCATTGCGAAGAGCAGCAGGAACTGCACCACGGTCGTCATCCAGGTGAAGATCGGCATCTTCATCAGGCTCATGCCCGGCGCGCGCATGTTGAGCACCGTCACGATCAGGTTGACCGCGCCGGTGAGCGAGGCGATGCCGGTGATCTGCAGTCCCAGTGCCCAGAAGTCGACGCCGTGCGAGGGCGAGAACACCGGACCCGAGTTCGGCGCGTACATGAACCATCCGCCGTCAGCCGCGCCGCCGAGGAACCACGCGAGGTTGAGGAAGATGCCGCCGAAGAGGAAGGCCCAGAAGCCGAATGCGTTGATCCGCGGGAACGCGACGTCGCGCGCGCCGATCTGGAGGGGGACGAAGTAGTTCGCGAAGGCGCTGACCATCGGCATCACGAAGAGGAACACCATCGTCGTGGCGTGCATCGTGAACATCTGGTTGTAGAGATCGGCGTTGAGCACGCGACCGTCCGGCAGCGCGAGCTGCAGGCGGATCAGCACCGCCTCGAGCCCTCCCACGACGAAGAAGAACAGCGCCGTCGCGCCGTACATGAGGCCGAGCTTCTTGTGGTCGACGGTGAAGAGCCACGACCGCCAGCCGTGCTGCGTCGACACCGGGCGCTTCAGGGCGCCCAGCGACGCGGACGGGATGGCCGGCACCGTGGCGGGTGCCGAGGGGCGTTCGATGATGGCCATGTCTGTGCTCCGTCCTTACTTCAGCGTCACGAGGTAGGCGACCAGCTTCTCGATGTCCGACTCCGTCAGCGCGAGGTACGGCATGCCGCGGTACTTGCCTCCGGTGCCTGCGAGCAGAGCGGGGTTCGCGTACATGGGCTTCATCTCGGGGGCATTGCGGAGCCAGCCGCGAAGGTCGGTCTGGTTGAGGCAGTCCTCCGACACCCCCGCCAGGTACTTCGATCCGAAGTCGGCGGGTGACGCCTCCCACACGTCCCTGCGGCACGCGGGCGTGAGGAGGTCGAACATCGCACCAGCGAACGTGTTCCGCGACACGAACTTCGTGAGGTTCGGCGCCGCACCCGACACGATGTTCTCGTCCGGTGCGGCGATCGCCGGCGATCCGTCGGCGCGCTCGAGACCGTTGATCTGGTGGCAGCGCACGCACTGGTTGAGGAAGACCGTCTCGCCCTCCTTGGCGAGACCGTCGGCGGGCGACTCGTACGGCGCAAGCTGCTGCGCCACCCACGCCGCGAAGTCCTCCTTGCTGAGGGCCACCGCCTCCATGCGCATGTTGGCGTGCGACAGCCCGCAGAACTCGGTGCACTGTCCGGCGTAGATGCCGGGCTCGTCGGCCTCGATCCGATTGAGGTGCACGCGACCGGGCACCGCGTCGCGCTTGCCGTTGAGGCGGGGGATCCAGTACGAGTGGATCACGTCACGGCTCGTCTGGCGGAGCATGACCTTGGTGCCCACCGGAATGACCAACTGGCCGGAGGTGATGATCGGCTGCGTGATGCCGTACTCCTCCTGGACCGGATAGTCGTACTCCCACCACCACTGCTGACCGGTCACGTTGATGACCATCTCGGTGTCGTCCGTCTTGGCGAGGTCGAACACGGTTCGCACCGTGAAGACGCCGATCACCGCAAGGATCAGCGCAGGAATGATCGTGAGGGTGATCTCCAGCACCGGCTTGCCGTGCGTCTGCTTGGGGATCGCCTGTCCACGGTCTCGGTAGCGGAACATCGCCCAGCCCACTGCAGCCACGACGATCAGACCGATGATGCCCGCGACGGCGAAGACCGGGCGCTGGAGGTCGTCGATCATCTGGGCGTTCGGGCCAGCCGGGTCCCACGTGTCCTGTGGCGCGTCGCTGGCGCAGCCCGCGAGCGCGGACAACGCGAGGGCGGGAAGCACGCGGCGACGCATGGTCGCGAGCCTATTGACGGCGGTCGGACGCGGACGGGCGGAGGTCATGGAACGATCACCTCGATCGACTGTCCCTCGACGCCGGCAACCTCGAGCACGTAGGCACCGGGTTCGAGGGATGGCTTGGGAATGGTCAGCGTGAGCAGCTGCTCCGCGCCGCTCGGAATGAGCTGCGTGCACTGCTCGACTTCCTCGACGACGCCTTCTGCGACCGGCACCGTGCCCAGCCGCGCGACAAGACGGAAGTCGCCCTCGGTCTTGTTGCGGAAGATGATCGACGACGGGTTCATCCGGGGAATGGTGATGCGGTCGGTCTCCGCGGGGTTGCCCTGCACCCTGGCGACGAGCGTGCCGTCAAGGAACTCCACCGTCGCGATGACGGCGCTGCGCGACGACACCCCGAGCAGCGCGTGCTTGTCCCCGTACTTGTCCTTCTCGGGGCCGCACTTGCGGTGGGTGTAGTGGCCCTCGGACTTCGCCTCCTCGAGTTGCGGACGCAGCCCGCTGGTCGCTCCCGCGACGCCACCGGCGACGAGACCGAGCAGTCCCACCGTGCAGAGCGCGGCGACGACCGAGCGCTTGAGGCCCGGACGCAGGGCGAACAGGATGCCACCGAGCAGCACGAGGGACGCGACGACCATGAAGAGGATCGCGCCGGCGCTCTTGTCGATCGCCAGCATGATCTGCGAGAACGAGAGGATCACCACGGCCGACCCCACCGTGGCGAGCACCGGGAACTCCAACGGCTGCATGATGCGCCCGCGAAGGTCGGCGTTATGGGCCGGATCTGCGGAGGCACGGTCGCTCCACGACTGGATGACCCACTCGACGAACGCCGCTGCAACGACGACACCACCGAGGATCAGGACCACGGGGCGGGTGATCGTGCCGACGAGCACCAGCGCCGTGCCCGCCGCGGCGAGGAACGGCCACATGCCCGGGGAGGGAATGGTGGACGCCGCAGGCGACGCCGCGTCGGGCTCGCCGTCGCGCGACCACAGGGCGAGCCATGCGGCGAGCGCCACCGCCGGCACGAAGCCGAACAGGGTCGTTGCACCGATCGACGACGGGTTCAGCAACACCATGAACACCGCGAATGAGACGGCTCCCAGCGCCGACAACCCGATGAAGAACTTGGAACCGGTGGTGAACATGGCCCTACTTCTGCACGTAGACGACGAACCACAGCGCGATGAACACCGTGGCGAGGAAGTACCAGTAGAGCGCGTGAGCGGTGAAGACGTCGCGGTCGCCGAGTCGGCCCGCCGCGGCGCGGAACATTGCGACAAGCGAGAACGCCACGCCGCTCAGGATGAGGGCGAGCACGGTGGCGGTGACCGTATAGAACATCGTCTGGTAGGCCCCGTCCATCAGCACGAGCCCCATCTGCACCCAGATCGCCACCTGGGCGTTCACCGCGGCGAGTCCGAGGAACGCGGTCAGCGCGAGCGCCATCGTGGCGTGCCGCGCATCGTCGCGCTTCGCGGAATAGGCGGCCCACTGGGCGATCAGGCAGATGACCACCATCGTGATCGCCATCGTGTTGGTCGCGACCTCGGGGACCGGGATGTCGGCGGGCAGCCAATCGCGGATCATCTTCCCCGAAGACGACTCGCGCAGGGGAGCCGCATCACGGAAGCGGAACCACATGCCGAGCATGCCGAACACCAGCATCGAACCGGCGGCCGCAACCGCCACCGTCGCCGACACGACGACGTTGCGCGGGGCCGCAGGCGCGGCGTCCGGATAGCGGACCTCGAGCGCACCGCTCATGCGGCCTCCCCCTTGTTCCGCACGACGGCGGAGACGGCAACCACCGCGGCGAGGGCCACGAGGAGGTGCCCGGCCGCGGATGCGCCATTGAGCAGCGCGACCGCACCGGATGAGTCGTAGTCGACCGAATCCCACGACGGCTGGTCCATGAACCCTGCGACGTACATCGGAAGCGACGACAGCACGGTGCCGAGGAAGCCGACGCCCGTCACGAGCACCGCCGGACGAACCGCGATGCGACGGCCACCCTGCAGACCGACCACGCCGCCCCACGCGACGAGCGCCAGTCCGTACGCCACGTAGGCGCCGGTGCCCTCGTCGAGGACGGTGCCACCGACGCCGACCGCCTCGAGCGTCGACAGCGCGTGTCCGACCATCCCCGTCAGCACCATGCCGATGCCGAGGAAGGCCGGTGCGAATCCCGCGCCCAGCTGGCGGAGGCCCGACCGGGCAGCGAGCAGCGATGCGGCCAACACGGCCAACACGCCGAGAATTGGCAGGAGGTTGTAGAGCGCCCACGGCACGAGGTTGCGGATGGTCTCGCCCGCCGACCCCTCCGCGTCGAGCTGCACGACCGTCTGCGTGACCGATCCCACCACCGCGGCGGCGACCAGCCCGATGCCGACCTGCAGTGCAACGCCGAGCGCGCGGGGCGCGTTGGCGGAACGGGGAAGGATGCCGGCGAGGATGCCCACACCGAGGGCCGCGACGACGTACGACTGCGGCGCACCGAACGCCCAGCCGAGGTACCCGGCCGCACCCTCCGCGCCACCGAACGCGAACCGGCCGTACCGGAAGTCGACCGCGACATACACGACGGTGCCGAGCAGCACCGGCAACGACAGCAGCATCGCAAACGACGACACGAACGCACCCCACGCCGCGGGCTGCACGTCGGCGAGCGCGAGGTCCGGGCGCCGGGAGGCGAAGACCGTGGTGAAGACCGAGAGCGCAACAGCGAGCAGGCCGACGACGACGGCGCCCATGCCGAGGAGGTGGAGGTCGAGCATCGACGCCGGCTCCGCGCCGGGACGACCGTCCACCACGGCCGCCCACGCGACCATGACGAGTCCCGCGAGCCACAGCCAGCCGCCGAACAACGCGGTGCGAGCAAGTGCGACGGTCCGGGAACCGACGAGGC
>JBIIHV010000112.1:0-6047 GCA_044235415.1 Ilumatobacteraceae bacterium
CACCGCCACGCGCAGTGGCGCCTGCAGCTTGCCGAGCTTCACCCCGCGCGCCTCGCCCACATCCTCGACGGCGGCCTTGATCGCATCCGTCGACCACGCCACCGACTCGAGTGCCGACGCGATCTCACCCAGCGCCGGCACGGCCCACTCGGCGCCGAACGCCTTCGCACGGTCGGCCTCGTCGACGGCCGGATCGGCGAGGAAGAGGAAGTCCACCATCGCCGCCACCTCGCCGATCGTCTGCACGCGGGTCTGCACGAGCGGCGCCATCGCGCGGAACCGCCCGGCGTCGTAGCGCTCCGGCGGCCACGGCATGCCCGGGCCGCGCAGCACCGCCTCGGACGCGTCGACGAACCGGTCCGGCGGCATCATGCGGATGTACTCGCCGTTGAAGGCCAGCAGCTTCCTCACGTCGAAGAACGCCGGCGAGTGGTTCACTGACGACAGCTCGAACTGCTCGACCATCGTCGACCACGGCACGATCTCGGTGTCGCCGTGCGGCGCCCACCCGAGCGTCATGAGGTAGTTCACCATCGCGTCCGGCAGGATGCCCTCCGCCCGGTACTGCTCGAGCGCCACCTTGTCGCGCCGCTTCGACAGCTTCTTGCGCTGCTCGTTCACCAGCACCGGCACGTGGGCCCACGACGGCACGTCGCGGCCGAGCGCCTCGAACAGCATCTGCTGCTTCGGCGCATTCGGCAGGTGCTCCTCGGCGCGCACCACGTGGGTGATGCCCATCTCGACGTCGTCGACCACGTTGGCCAGCAGGAACACCGGCGTCCCGTTGCCCCTCAGCAGCACGAAGTCCTCGATCGTCGCGTGGTCGAACTCGACCTCCCCGCGCACCTCGTCGCGCACCACCGTGCGGCCCTCGGGCACGCGGAACCGCAGCACGCGCCCCGGCCCCGGCTCGAGCCCGCGGTCGCGCGAGTAGCCGTCGTAGCCGGCCGTGCCACTGGCCTTGGCCCGCTCCTGCACCTGCTCGCTCGTCAGGTCGCACCAGTAGGCGCGCCCGGACTGGAAAAGAAACTGCGCCGCGGCGACGTGCTGGGCTGCGTAGTCCGACTGGAAGTACGGACCCTCGAAGCGCGGATCGGACTTCGCGATGCCCAGCCACTCGAGGGCCGACACGATGCCGTCCGTCCACTCGGGCTGGTTGCGCGACTCGTCGGTGTCCTCGATGCGCAGCACGAAGGTACCGCCGTGTTTGGTGGCCAGCAGCCAGTTGTACAGCGCGGTGCGCGCACCTCCGACGTGGAAGTAGCCCGTCGGCGACGGCGCAAACCGGTAACGGGGCTGCATCGGCACGCGTCAGGCTACCCGTGGCGGTGGTGGCGGACGGTGCGGCACGCGTGCGCCCGCGCCGGTACTGTCGCGCGGTGGCCACGGAGCAGCCGAACGTCTACGGCGAGCCGATCGCACCGTGCTGCACCGATCCAATGACGGGCTTCTACCGCACCGGCTGCTGCGAGACGGGCGGCGACGACCACGGCGTGCACACCGTGTGCGCGGTGATGACCGGCGAGTTCCTCGAGTACTCGCGCAGCGTGGGCAACGACCTGTCCACGCCGATGCCCGCCTACCGCTTCCCCGGCCTCAAGGACGGCGACCGGTGGTGCCTGTGCGCCAACCGCTGGCAGCAGGCGCTCGACGACGGCATGGCGCCAATGGTGGTGCTCGCCGCCACGCACCTGCGTTCGCTCGAGTTCGTGAACCTCGCCGACCTCGAGCGCCACGCGGTCGACCCGCGCGGCTAGCGCGCCCGCACGGCGTGCGCCGGGGGATTCAGCAGCCGGTGAGCGCCAGCCACGCGGCGGGCATCGACTCGGCGACCTTGGCCATGGGCATCCCGAGACCCACGTCGCCGACCCGTGCCGCCAGCTCGCGCACCATCGCGTAGTCGTGGCCCGCGCCCTCCCACATCTCGCGGCGGCGGGCCAGCAGGTCGGCCGGCGGATCGGAGAGGTTCCAGCCCCAGATCGCGATGGCGAAGTCGACGTCGTGCATCACCGGCGCGCGGCCGTAGTGCGACGCGCGGCGCAGCGCGATCGCTGCGATGCCGGCCGCCGCGTCCTCGAGGTGCTCGTGCGGCTGCAGCACGATGCGCGGCTCGGCGAGCCGCACCAGGCGCAGCACGTAGCCCTGGTCGGGGCCCTGCACGCCGAGGCGCGGCCCCGTCGGCTGCCCGCCGTCGAGCTCGGCCTTGCGGCCGGCGGTCCAGCGGTCCGGCACGTGGTCCGGCGAGCGGTACGTGCGCGGCTGCGCGACGGGATCGACGGGTGCGTAGCGGGGGGCCGACATCGCGGGCGAGCCTAGTTGCGCCGCTGTGCGCGGAGCAGCCCGTACACCAGCGACTCCTCGAGCGCGCGCCACGACGCCTCGATGATGTTCGACGACACGCCGATCGTCGTCCACGACGACTCGCCGTCGGAGGCGTCCAGCAGCACGCGCGTCACCGCGCCGGTGGCCGACGACGAGTCGAGGATGCGTACCTTGTAGTCGGTCAGGTGCACGCGCGACAGCGCCGGGTACGCGCCGACGAGCGCGTCGCGCAACGCGCGGTCAATCGCGTTCACCGGACCGTTGCCCTCCGCCGTGCGCACCTCGCGACGGTCGCCGACCCACACCTTCACCGTGGCCTCGGTCGAGAACTCGCCGCCGGACGTCTCGTCGGTGATGACGCGCATTGACTCGACGGAGAAGAATCCCTGCTGCCAGCCGGTCGCCCGGCGCATCAGCAGCTCGAGCGACGCGTCGGCCGCCTCGAAGTGGTAGCCGTCGTGCTCGAGCCGCTTGAGGTCGTCGATCACCTGTCCGACCGCGGCGCCGTCCATCGACAGACCGAGCTCCTCGGCCTTCATCGCGATCGTCGCGCGACCCGCCATCTCCGACACCAGGAACCGCGTGCCGTTGCCCACCTGCTCGGGCGCCACGTGCTCGTAGGCGTCCTTCGCGCGGGCGATGGCCGACACGTGCAGGCCCGCCTTGTGCGCGAACGCCGACGACCCCACGTACGGTGCCTGCGGGTTGAGCGGCCGGTTCAGCACCTCGGCGACGTGGTTGCTCACCGACGTCAGGCGCTCCAGTCGGCCCTCGGGCAGGCAGTCGAAGCCCATCTTCAGCTGCAGGTTCGGGATGACGGTCGTGAGGTTCGTGTTGCCCGTGCGCTCGCCGAGGCCGTTGAGCGTCCCCTGCACGTGTCGCGCGCCGGCCCGCACTGCGGCGAGCGAGTTGGCCACCGCGCAGCCCGTGTCGTCGTGGCAGTGGATGCCGATCGTTGCGTCGCCGCGCACGTGGCGCGCGACGGCGGCGACCACCTCCTCCACGTGGTGCGGCAGCGAGCCGCCGTTGGTGTCGCACAGCACGAGGTGCGACGCGCCGGCCTGCACCGCCGACTCCACCACTCGCAGCGCAAACT
This sequence comes from Ilumatobacteraceae bacterium, assembly GCA_044235415.1. Taxonomy (GTDB): domain Bacteria; phylum Actinomycetota; class Acidimicrobiia; order Acidimicrobiales; family Ilumatobacteraceae; genus UBA3006. Next base: position 3,419 of record JBIIHV010000112.1, read on the forward strand.
CGGGGTTGTGCGCGAACCCGTCGAAGAAGTGCTCGAGGTCGACGAGCACGCGCTTGCCGTTCGCCGCGAGGAAGCGCACCGAGTCGTCCACCATCGCCACGCCCTCGTCGAGCGTCGTCTGCAGCGCCTGCTCGACGTGGTAGTCCCACGACTTCGCCACGATGCACACCGCAGACGTGCCGGCGTCCACCAGGTTGCGCAGCGTCGCGTCGTCGTCCACCTTGCCCATCGGGCGGCGCGTCGAGCCGAACGCGACCAGCACCGACGTGCCGAGCCGCAGCTCGGTCGCGGCGCGCGCGAAGAACTCGACGTCCTTCGGGTTCGCACCCGGCCAGCCGCCCTCGATGAAGTGGACGCCCAGGTGGTCGAGCTGCTCGGCGATGCGCAGCTTGTCGGCCACCGTGGCCGACACGCCCTCCACCTGCATGCCGTCGCGCAGGGTGGTGTCGAACACCTCGACGGTCTCAGCTGCCATGTCGGTTCCTCCTGTCGTGAAAATCGGCCCTGAAATTGGAAATGCCGCCCCTCGGGGCGGCGGCGGCGCGGGTCTCGGGGACGCGCGCCTAGGAAATAATGATGATCCTGCGCGGTGCGGTGCTCGCAACGGTCGTCACGCCCCAGAGTCTCGCCGCCCAACGGCAGCGCTGCAACCCCTGCCTCCACAGGCTGCCGAGGTGGTTCCGTGGAGAACTCTGTGGACTGGCCTGTGGAGAACGCGCCGTGACCTCATCCGCATCTTCCACCGGTGCAACTTGCCGGGGCCACCGGGGTAGGAAAATCCTTCACGGGATTTGGATTTCCCTGCACTCCAATGCTGTGGACAACCCGCATCGGGCTGTGGACAACCTGCTCAGACGGCGAGTTCGCACCAGTCGAGGTAGCGCGCTTCCTTGCCCCGCACCGCACGCCCGTAAGTCTCGGCCACGGCGCGGGTGATCGGGCCCGGGCACGGGATCTCGCGGTCGTCGACCGACCGCACCGAGTGCACCTCGGCGGCCGTGCCGCAGACGAAGATCTCGTCGGCGATGTAGAGGTCGCTGCGGGCGATGTTGTCCACCCGCAGCTCGTGCCCGAGATCGCGGGCGATCCGCGAGACGCTGCTCTGGGTGATGCCCTCGAGGGCCCCCGCCGACAGCGGCGGCGTGAGGATCGTCCCGTTGCGGACGCAGAAGATGTTCTCGCCCGTGCACTCGGCCACGAGGCCCGACGGCGCGAGCATGATCGCCTCGTCGTAGCCGGCCTTCAGCGCCTCGACCTTGGCGAGCGACGAATTGACGTAGTTGCCGACGGTCTTGGCGGCCGGCGGCATGGTGTTGTGGTCGTGGCGGGTCCACGACGAGATCTTCATCCGCACGCCCTTGCCCAGCGCGTCGTCGCCGAGGTAGGCGCCCCACGGCCAGCACGCGATGGCGACGTCGGTTCGGCACGGCAGGGTGTTCAGCCCCATCTCGCCGTAGCCGTAGTAGGCCAGCGGGCGCACGTAGCACGACGGAAGGCCGGTCGACTTGACCGTGTCCTTCGTGGCCTGGACGAGCTCATCGACCGTGTACGGGATCTCCATGCCGAGGATGCGGGCGGAGTTGAACAGCCGGACGATGTGGTCGGTCAGGCGGAAGATGGCGGGGCCACGGTCGGTCTCGTAGGCGCGGATGCCCTCGAACACGCCGGTGCCGTAGTGCAGCGTGTGGGTGAGCACGTGGACCTGGGCCTTGTCCCAGTCGACGAGCTCGCCGTTCATCCAGATCTTCGGAGTGGTGGTGATGGGCACGGCCCAAACCTACTTGCGCGCGGCAGCCACCCGCGACGCGATCGCGTCGCCCACCTCGGTGGTCGAGCCGGCGGGAGCGCCGTCGCACGCCGCGCGGACCGATGCCGCCGCCGCGGCTTCGCCGAGGAAGTCGAGCATCAGCGCCGCCGACAGGATGGCCGCGACGGGGTTGGCCCGGTTCGTCCCCGCGATGTCGGGGGCCGAGCCGTGGACCGGCTCGAACATCGACGGCCCAGTGCGCGCCGGATTGAGGTTGGCCGACGAGGCGAGCCCGATGCCGCCGCTGACCGCACCGCCGAGGTCGGTGAGGATGTCGCCGAAGAGGTTGTCGGTGACCACCACGTCGTAGCGGTGCGGATCCTGCACGAAGTAGATGCAGGCCGCGTCCACGTGGTTGTAGGCGGTGGCGATCTGCGGGAACTCTCGCCCGACCTCCTCGAACGTGCGCTGCCACAGGTCGCCGGAGTATGTGAGGACGTTCGTCTTGTGCACCAGCGTGAGGTGCCTGCGGGGGCGCGACGCGGCCAGTTCGAACGAGTACCGGATGCAGCGCTCGACGCCATGGCGGGTGTTGACGCTGCCCTGGGTGGCGATCTCGTGGGGCGTGCCCCTGCGCAGCTGGCCGCCCTCCCCCGCATACGGGCCCTCGGTGTTCTCGCGGATGACGACGAACTCGTGGGGACGGTCGTGCCCCGGGGCGGTGCCGGAGAACGGGCGCTGATTGATGTACAGGTCGAGGGCGAAGCGCATCTTCAGCAGCAACCCGCGCTCGATCACCCCGGGGGGCACCGCCGGGGTGCCCACGGCGCCGAGGAAGATCGCGTCATACAAGCGCAGCTGGTCGAGCGCGGCGTCGCTCAG
>JBIIHV010000113.1:0-6035 GCA_044235415.1 Ilumatobacteraceae bacterium
CCGCGAGCGCGGCGGCGAGGTCGGACGATCGTGCGGCGTCGGCGAGCGCCGACACCCGGCTAGCCCTGTGCGCGGCGCTGGCCCTTGCCCGGATAGCGCATCGACGACACCTTCTTCACGTAGCCGAGCGCGAGGCCGATGAGCGCGAAGCCTCCGGTCACGAGGAGGATGAGACCGAGCCAGAAGTGCCAGACGACCGCGAGCATGCGCGCGAGCCTACCCGTTCACCCGGCGACGGAGCCGTCCGAGCCGCCATCCATCGTGCCCTCGTCGGTGCCGAAGCACGCCTCGAGGCGCTGCGCGAGTCCATCGGGCAGTTCGTCGCCGCGGGCCGACACGCGGATCGCCCGCTTCAGCTCGGCGTGGAACTCGAACGCCTGTTGGCAGTCGGTGCAGCCGTCGAGGTGCGCGACGACCGGCGCGAGCGCCTCGGTTGCGACCTCGTCGTCGAGGTAGCGGTCGAGCTCGCGCAGGGTCTCCCGGCAGTCAGCCATGTCCCTCTCCTCCGTCGGAGACGACATCAGGGTCCGAGCCCAGGTCGGGAATCAGTCGCTGGTCCACGGCGTAGCGGTACAACGCCGACTGCAGCGCCTTTCTTCCCCGGTGGAGGCGCGACATGACGGTGCCGATCGGCACCCCGAGGATGTCGGCGATCTCGCGGTAGGTGAAACCCTCGACGTCGCACAGCAGCACCGGCATGAGGAACGCCTCGGGCAGCTCCTCGAGTGCCCGCCGCACCTCGGCGGCGGGGAACACGTCGAGCAACTGGTCCTCGGCGCTCGCCGTCAGGCCGCCGATGCGCCGGTAGAGGTAGAGATCCTCCACCTCGGGCAGCTCGGTCTCGAGCGGGCGGCGCTGGCGCGCGCGGTACCGCGAGATGAAGGTGTTGGTGAGGATCCTGAACAGCCAGGCGCGGAGGTTGGTGCCCTGCTCGAACGTGTCCCGCGACCGGTCCGCCCGCAGCATCGTCTCCTGCAGCAGGTCTTCCGCGTCGGCGCGGTTGCGGGTCATGCGCATCGCCGCGGCGAACAGGCTCGGCGCGTGCTGCATGGCGTCGCGCGCGAAGCCGGCGCGGTCGGCCATGCGTAAAGTGTACGCATGGCTGGACATTCACTGACCGTCTCGTACTGCGTCGCTTGAGACTCCGATGACCGCGCCGTGCGCGTGGTGTCGGCGATTCTTTACGACTACAAGCACGCCTTCGACGAAGTGCGCATCGTGAGGGGCGAGAAGGGGTCGTTCGTGCTGTCGTGCGACGGCACGGTGCTGTTCTCGCGCCACGACGCCGGTCGCCACGTCGAGCCCGACGAGGCCGTCGCGATCGTGCGCGAGCACCTGGGTCCCGGGGTGCCGGTGATGGACCGGTGAGCGCACCGCGCGAGGTGGTGCTGCGCCCGTCGGGGTTGACCGCCGAGGAGGTCGTCGCCGTCGCGCGCCACGGCGCGACGGTGCGGCTCGACGCGTCGGCGCTCGACGCCGTGGCGGCGGGCCGGCGGCACATCGACGCGCTCCTCGAGGTGGGCGACCCGGTCTACGGGGTCAACACGGGGTTCGGCGCGCTCGCCAGCCGGCACGTGCCGTCCGACTTCCTCGCGCAGCTGCAGCGCTCGCTGATCCGCTCGCACGCGGCAGGCACGGGCCCGCTGGTGGAGCCCGAGGTGGTGCGCGCGATGGTGCTGCTGCGCCTGCGCACCCTGGCGAGCGGGCGCACCGGCGTGCGGCCCGTGGTGGTGGAGACGATGGCCGCCGTGCTCAACGCGGGCATCGTGCCAGCGGTGCGCGAGCACGGCTCGCTCGGCTGCAGCGGCGACCTCGCGCCGCTGGCGCACTGCGCGCTGGTGCTGATGGGCGAGGGAGAGGTGCTCGGGCCCGACGGCGCGCCGGTGCCGGCAGGGCCGGCGTTGCGCGCGGCGGGCATCGCGCCGGTCGAGCTGGCCGAGAAGGAGGGCCTCGCGCTCATCAACGGCACCGACGGCATGCTCGGCATGCTGCTGCTGGCGCTGGCCGACATCGACGTGCTGTGCGACTCGGGCGACGTGATCGCGGCGATGAGCGTCGAGGCGTTGCTGGGCACCGACGCGGTGTTCCGCCCCGAGCTGCACGGACCGCTGCGCCCCCACCCGGGGCAGGTCCGCAGCGCGGAACGGATGCTGGCGGCGCTCGAGGGCTCGGGCATCGTCGCGTCGCACCGCGAGGGCGACGACCGCGTGCAGGACGCGTACTCGCTGCGCTGTGCGCCGCAGGTGGCGGGTGCGGTGCGCGACACGGTGGCGCACGCGCGCACCGTCGCCGAGCGCGAGCTCGCCTCGGTGGTCGACAACCCCGTCGTGCTGGCGGACGGCCGCGTGTCGTCGAACGGCAACTTCCACGGCGCGCCGGTCGCGTACGTGCTCGACTTCCTCGCCATCGCGCTGGCCGACCTCGCGTCGATGGCCGAGCGCCGCACCGACCGGCTGCTCGATCCCGTGAGGTCGCACGGCCTGCCACCGTTCCTCGCCGCCGACCCGGGCGTCGACTCGGGGCTGATGATCGCGCAGTACACGCAGGCGGCGCTGGTGTCGGAGATGAAGCGCCTCGCGGTGCCGGCCAGCGCCGACTCGATCCCGAGCTCGGCGATGCAGGAGGACCACGTGTCGATGGGCTGGTCGGCGGCGCGCAAGCTGCGCCTGTCGGTGGACGCGGCTCGGCGCGTGCTCGCGATCGAGCTCTTGTCGGCGGCGCGCGGCATCGACCTGCGCACCCCGTTGCGCCCGGCCCCCGTGACCGGCGCGGTGCGCGACCGGCTGCGCGCCACGGTGCCCGGCCCCGGGCCCGACCGCTTCCTGTCGCCCGAGATCGAGGCGACCATCCGCTTCGTGGCGCGAGGCGGAGTGCTGGTCTAGGGCGGTGTCCGCGGGCCCGCACGCGGCGAGGCGCGACGACATCCAGTCGGTGCGGGCGCTCGCGATCGCGCTCGTCGTCGCGTACCACGCGGGGGTGCTGCGCGGCGGGTTCGTCGGCGTCGACGTCTTCTTCGTCGTGTCGGGCTACGTCATCGCGGCGTCGGAGCGCCGCCGCAGGGAGGCGGGCGAGATGTTCTCGGTGCGGGCATTCCTGCTGCGCCGCGCGACGAGGCTGGTGCCGGCGCTGGCCGCGATGCTCGTTGCGGTCCAGGTGCTGGCCCTCGTCGTGCTGTCGCCGTTCGGCGAGGCGCAGCAGGCGATCCGCTCGTCGTGGGCGGCGATCGCGTCGGTGGCCAACGCGTTCTTCTTCCTGCAGAGCGGCTACTTCGAGGCGGGCGAGGTGGCCGTGCCGCTGCTGCACACGTGGTCGCTGTCGGTGGAGGAGCAGTTCTACTACTCGTTCGCGCTGGTGCTCGGTGCGTTCGCGGCCGCTGTGCGCCTCGTCCGCTCGGACGCATGGCGCCGGCGCGCGGTGCGCCTCGGTTTCATCGCGCTCGGTGCGTCCGCAGTCGCGTCGTTCGTCGGATCGGTGCTGCTGTCGCGCGGCGTGCAGCTGGTGCCGCTTCCGTTCCGCTTCGCATTCTTCGGCACGCCGGTGCGCGCGTGGGAGTTCGTCGTCGGAGTGTTCGCGGCCTTCGTGCCCGCGCAGCGGTGGATCGGCACCGGCATGCGCCGCGCCGTGGTGGCGGTGCTCGTGTCGGTGCTGGTGGCGTCGGCGTTCGTGCTGAGCGAGTCATCCACGTGGCCCGGCACTGCTGCGCTGCTGCCGGTGCTGGCCACGGCGGCGCTGCTGGTGGCGGGAGCGGGCTCGCCGCAGCGGGGGCCGGGCAACCGCTTCGCATCCGTCGCATCGTGGGTGGGCGACCGCTCGTACGGCATCTATCTCTGGCACTACCCGCTGATCGTGCTCGGCGCCGTCGCGGCACGGGCGGTGGGCGTCGATGGAGCGGTCGCGACGGCGGTCGCGGTCGTCGCGTCGCTGGTGCTGGCCGCGGCGTCGTGGCGGTGGATCGAGCGGCCGCTGCAGGACCGCCGCTTCCGAGTGCGGGCGCGCACTGCGATCGTCGCGGCGTCGGTGGCGGGGTGCGCGCTCGTCGGCGGCATGGCGCTGCGCGCGGCCGACACGGGGCTCGGCGTGCGCGAGCCGCAGGTGTTCGTGGAGGACCGCGAGCTGATGGTGCGCGAGTGCGCCGACACGTCGATCGTCCGCTCGGTGGGCGAGTGCGCGGTGGCGGCGGAGCCCGGCAGGCCGACCGTCGTGGTGGTCGGCGACTCGCAGGCGGTGTCGGTGTTCGGCGGCGTCGAGGCGGCCGTCCGCGGCACCGGCGCGGGGCTCGTGCCGATCGTCACGTCGGGTTGCCCGTTCCTCCGCGAGGCGCCGATGGGCAATACGTCGTGCGGCGACCTGCTGGAGACCGCCGGCGACGTGATCCATGGACGTGGTTTCGAGATCGTCGTCCTGGCGAATGCCGGGGCCCGCTATCTGGGCGCGGAGGACCGCATTCCGTTGCCGGACGGCCGGCTGCCGACCGGCCGCAGCGAGCGCATTGCGTCCTACGTCCGCAGCCTCGTCGAACGCGTGGAGTCGCTGCGTCGGCCCGGGCGGATGGTGGTCGTGGTGGCCGAGCCGCCGCACGTGACGGTCGATGCGCGCACGTCGGTGCTGCAGCCCCGTGAGCGGTGGGAGGACGGCGTGCTGTCGCAGCAGGATGACCGGGCCGAGCTGTGGTCGACGGTGGCGGCGACGTTCGCGGGCGTTGACGGCGTGGCAGTGGTGGATCCCGCGGGGTGGCTGTGCGAGTCCGACCGCTGTCCGGTGTTCGCGGCCGACGGGGCGAGGTTGTACTTCGACGGCACACACCTCAGCCGGGACGGGTCGCTGGCGCTTGCGGATGCCTTCCGCGACGCGCTCGGGCCGGTGCTCGCGGCGCGGTAGCCGGAATCGGGTGCTGGAGCCCAAGGCGGGAATCGAACCCGCGACCTACGCATTACGAGTGCGTTGCTCTACCCCTGAGCTACCTGGGCGGCGAAATGCCGTCCGTCACTCTACCGACGGACCCGGAGGTTGTTCGCGGCGCAGGTCGGCGGGGGCCATCACCCCGTCGACCAACAGGTAGGTCTCGCCCGTCACATCGCACCGCCAACGTCCATTGGACTCCTCGACGAGGCGGTAACCCGAGCGGCCCATCCAGCCGATCTGGCGCGCCGGCGACCCCACGACGAGTGCGTAGGCGGGCACGTCCTGCACGACGACCGCGCCGGCACCCACCATCGCCCATTCGCCGATCGTCACCGGTGCGACGCACACCGCGCGCGCACCGATCGACGCACCGTCGCGCACCGTCACGCCGACGGCGTGCCAGTCGTCCGCGGTCTTGCGCGTCTGGTCGGGGTTGACGGCGCGGGGGAAGAGGTCGTTGGTCAGCACGACCGCCGGGCCGATGAACACGCCGTCGCCGAGCACCGCGGGCTCGTAGACCAGTGCGAGGTTCTGCAGCTTGCAGTTGCGGCCCATGACCACGCCCTGCCCGACGTAGGCGCCACGGCCGATGCTCGTGCCTTCGCCGATCGTCGCACCCTCGCGCACGTGTGCGCCGTCCCAGATCTTCACCGACGGGTGGATGCCGGCCGGGGCGGCGGGATCCGACTCTGCGTTCGCAACGGTGTCGCCGCGGCCCTCGACGACGCGCTCGAGGCCCCGCTGAAGTCGCGCCACCCTCTCCGAGAGGTTCGATGCGGACTCGCCGCTCGTCGCGCGCCGGAGTTCGTCGACGACGCCCCGACCGAGGTCGCCGACCTGCCGGAGGTTGTCGGTCGCCGACCGGAGCACCTGGTCGAGCGACTGCGCCAGGGTGTCCCGTGTGCGCCCCTCCCACGCGGAGCCCCCGAGGATGGACTTCGTCGCCGAGAGCAACGCCGCAGGCGGATACGGGGAGATTCCTCCGAGCGGATCCGCGGGCGCGGCATGGATGAGCGCGAGCAGCAGGTGCACCGGCCGAATGGCGTCGTGGCCGAGCGACTCCGCCTCGATGCCCGCGTAGGACAGCACCTTTCGTGCGTCTGGCGACATGCCGTCGGCCGAGGGGGCCGCAG
>JBIIHV010000114.1:0-5947 GCA_044235415.1 Ilumatobacteraceae bacterium
CTGTTCGTCCAATTCGCGACGTTCGGACGGATCTTCCGTGACCTCGACCCGTCGATGGGGAACGAGGGTCTCGAAAGCTGGCGGTCGATGATGGTCGCGATGCACCGGCACTTCGTGCTCGGCGACGGCTGAGCGCCCGGCCGCCCGGGTGCCCCTGCCCGGGAAGCGGCAGTGCGGCGAGCGCGGCGCTTGGACGTGCGCCCCGGAACGTGGGATTCCGCGGCACGGCTAGGGTTGCCCCCGTCATATATCAGCGGCCTATCACGGGGGAACCATGGCGCTTGCAGAGCGGTTGAGCAGGCTGGGCACGGAGACGGCGTTTGCGGTCTCCTTGGCGGCGGCGGAGTGGGGCGCCAAGGGGCACACCATCTATCCCTTCCACCTCGGCGACCTCAACCTGCCCACCCCGGGCAACATCGTCGAGGCGATGGACAGGGCCATCGCCGACGGGAAGACGGGCTACTGCCCGGCCGCCGGCGTTGCGCCGCTGCGGGAGGCCCTCGCCGAGGACACGGGCGCGCGTCGCGGTCTGCGGTACGAGCCGTCGCAGGTGGTGGTGCAGCCCGGCGGCAAGCCGGTGATCACCAAGTTCATCCAGGCCGTGATGAACCCCGGCGACGAGGTGCTCTACCCCAACCCCGGATACCCGATCTACGAGAGCCAGATCGAGTACTTCGGCGGAGTGGCGCGGCCGTACCGCTACCTGCCGACGGGCTCGGGTTTCGCGATCGACATCGACCAGGTGCGCTCGATGATCGGGCCGCGCACGCGTGCAATCGTCTACAACGACCTCCAGAACCCCATCGGCGCGGAGTCGAGCCCCGCGGAGCGCGAGGCGATCGCGGAGATCGCGATCGCGAACGACCTGTGGGTGCTCTCGGACGAGGCGTACTTCGAGATGCGCTACTCGGGCACCTCGACGTCGATCGCGTCGCTCCCGGGAATGCAGGACCGCACGGTCATCCTCTACACGTTCTCGAAGAAGTTCGCCATGACGGGCTGGCGCCTCGGTGCTGCGATCGGCCCCGCCGATATCGCGGCGGTGATCGGGAAGCTCAACACCAACGACGAGTCGTGCACCACCCACTTCGTCCAGTACGGCGGCGTAGAGGCGATCCGCGGCGACCAGTCGGGAACGGCATCGATGCTGGCGGTGCTGCGCGCGCGCCGCGACGCGGCGGTGTCGCTGCTCAACGCCATGCCGGGCGTCCGGGTGCACAGCCCCGAGGCGACCTTCTACCTGTTCCCCGACGTGACCGAGGCGATGGCGACGAAGGGCATCGACGACCTCGCGGCGTTCGCCGAGCAGGCGCTGCACGCGACGGGCGTGTCGTTCTGCACCCGCCGGCACTTCGGCCGGCCCCAGCCGGGCGAGGACCGCAACTACGTGCGCTTCGCGTTCTCGGGCATCGACGAGACGGCCATCCGCGAGGGCCTCGGCCGGCTCGGCGAGTGGATCGCGTCCTGATGGCGCGCGTCGTCGTCACCGGCAAGGTTCCGGCCGTCGCGGTCGAGCGCCTGCGCGCGGCCCACGACGTGGACGCATGGGACTCGGAGTCGCCGATCGCGCGCAGCGAACTGCTGTCGCGGGTGAAGGGTGCGGACGCGGTGGTGTCGCTGCTGACGGAGCGCGTGGACGCCGAGCTGCTCGACGCAGCCGGTCCTCGGCTCCGGGTCGTCTCCAACGTGGCGGTCGGATACAACAACATCGACGTCCCCGCCTGCACGGAGAGGGGCGTGCGCGTGACGAACACCCCGGGTGTGCTGACCGACGCGACGGCCGACATCGCGATGGCGCTGATCCTCATGGTCACGCGCCGGCTCGGCGAGGGCGAGCGGGTCATCCGCAGCCGGACGCCGTGGCAGTGGGGCATGTTCTACATGCTCGGCACCGGCCTGCAGGGGCGGCGCCTCGGCATCGTCGGGATGGGCCAGATCGGCGCCGCCACCGCGCGGCGCGCGAGGTCCTTTGGCATGGAGATCGCCTACACGAAGCGCACGCCGCTCGACGGTCCGATGGCCGCCGAGCTCGGTGCGGTGCACGTCGGACTCGACGAGTTGCTCGCCACGAGCGACGTGGTGTCGCTGCACTGCCCGTACTCGCCCGAGACGCACCACCTGATCGACGCGGCGCGGCTGTCGTCGATGCGGCGGTCGGCGTACCTGGTCAACACCGCGCGGGGCCCGGTGGTCGACGAGGCGGCGCTTGTGGACGCGCTGCGCGCCGGCACCATCGCCGGCGCCGGGCTGGACGTCTTCGAGCGCGAGCCGGAGGTGCACGAGGGCCTGCTCGGACTCGACAATGCGGTGCTGATCCCACACCTCGGGTCGGCGACGGTGGAGACGCGCACCGCGATGGCGGACCTGGCAGCCACGAACTGCCTCGCCGTCCTCGACGGACGCGAGCCGCCGAACCCCGTCCGCTGACCTAGCCGCGCCGAACGAGGCGCAGCCGGATCGGACCCTTCGCCGTCGAGGGATCGACGGTGCGTCCGCCCTGGAGGATCTCGATTCGCCCGGCGGCGACGAGCCGCCGCGCCGCGCACCGTGCGGGCTCCATGAGCTCCTGCCATCCGGTGCCACCGACCGCCCGCGCGGCCTCCGACGGGCACGCGGTCGCCCCGCCGGCGCGGGAGGCGAGGAGTTGGAGGATGGCCGACTCCAGCCGCCCGTCCACCGCCTTCAACCCGGCGCGCCGGCACGCGTCCGAGCACCACTTCACGGCGGCCCAGTTGCGCGCGAGCGAGCGCCGCGGCTCGATGGTGCGCCCGCATCGGGCGCAGGTGCGGGGGTCGTCAGTCGACGGTGGCGAGGGCATCGACGAGCGTGTTCCACGCGAGCGTGGCGCACTTGATGCGCACCGGGAACTTCACGACGCCCTTCAGCGCCTCGAGGTCGCCGAGCGGCACCTCGGGCGCGCCCTCGGTGCCCTCCTCGACGGTCATCATCTGCTTGAAGCGCGCAACGATCGCGCGCACCTCGTCGAGCGGACGGCCCTTGATCGCCGACGTCATCATGCTGGCCGAGCTCTGGCTGATCGAGCAGCCGCTGCCCGAGAAGCGGACCTCGGCGACCCTGCCGTCGCGCACGTCGAGCCACACGGTGATCTCGTCGCCGCACAGCGGGTTGTGGCCCTCGGCGCTGATCGCCGGAGGCTCGAGCTGTCCCCGGTTGCGCGGCGAGCGGTAGTGGTCGAGGATGATCTCGCGGTAGAGGTCTTCGAGTCCCGGCACGTCCCTCTCCTCGTCGGCGTCAGAAGATATCGGACGCGCTGTCGAGCGCGTCGGCCAGCGCGTCGGCCTCGTCGGTGGTGTTGTAGAGGTAGAAGCTCGCGCGGGCCGTGGCATTGGCGCCGAGGAGGCGCATCAGCGGCTTGGCGCAGTGGTGGCCGGCGCGGACGCAGACGTTGCGCTGGTCGAGCACCTGGCTGAGGTCGTGGGGGTGGATGCCGCGGAACGCGAACGAGAACGTGGCGCCCCGCAGCTCGGGGTTCGACGGCCCGTGGATCGTGATGTCGGCGCCGAACCGCTCGGACAGCGTCCGCAGCACGTATCCCGCGACCTCGATCTCGTGCCGACGGATCTCGGACATGCCGATGGACTGGAGGAACTCGACGGCCGCGCCGAGTGCGACGACCTCGGCGATGGCCGGCGTCCCGGCCTCGAACTTGGCGGGCAGCGGCGCGCACGTGAAGCCGTCGAGCCGGACGTCGGCGATCATGTTGCCGCCGCCGAGGAAGGGCGGCATCGCGTCGAGCAGCTCCTCGCGGCCCCACAGCACGCCCACTCCCGACGGCCCGCACATCTTGTGGGACGAGAACGCGATGAAGTCGGCACCCCACGCCTGCACGTCCGTCGGCAGGTGCGGCACCGACTGGCACGCATCGACGATCGAGACTGCACCCGCGTCGCGCGCCGCCGCGCAGAGCTGGCGCACCGGGGTGATGGTGCCGAGGACGTTCGACATCGACGAGAAGCCGAGCACCTTTGCGCCGTCGAGCAGGCGGTCCAGGTCCGAGAGGTCCAGCTGACCGTCGTCGGTGAGTGGTATCCATCGCAGCTCGATGCCGCGCTCGGCGGCGAGCATGTGCCACGGCACGATGTTCGCGTGGTGCTCGAGGTGGGTGAGCACGACGGCGTCGCCGGCGGTGAGGTTCGCGCGCCCCCACGAGCCGGCCACGAGGTTCAGGGCCTCGGTGGCGTTCTTGGTGAACACCACCTCGTTCGCGCTGGGCGCGTTGATGAACGAGGCGAGCGCCGAGCGCGTCCCCTCGAACTTCTCGGTCGCCTCGGCCGCCATCGCGTACGCGCTGCGGTTGATCGGCGCGTACTGCTCCGCCATGAACGTCGTCATGGCGTCGATGACGACGCGGGGCTTCTGCGAGGTGTTGGCGCTGTCGAGGTAGACGAGCGGACGGCCGTTGATGGTCCTGGAGAGGACGGGGAACTCGCTGCGGATCGCCGCGACGTCGAGGGCCATGCCGGTCAGACCCGGTACGCCTCGTAGCCCGACCGTTCGAGCTCCTCCGCCAGCTCCATCCCGCCGGACCTGACGATGCGACCGTCGACCATCACGTGGATGGCGTCTGGACGGATCTCGTCGAGAAGCCGCTGGTAGTGCGTGATGAGCAGGATGCCGAGGCCCGGCCGGTCGGCGCGCACCTCGCGGATGCCCTTGGCGACGATGCGCAGGGCGTCGATGTCGAGGCCCGAGTCGGTTTCGTCGAGCACGGCGAGCTCGGGCTCGAGCAGCGCCATCTGCATGATCTCGTTGCGCTTCTTCTCACCGCCGGAGAAGCCTTCATTGAGGTAGCGGTCGACGAACGACGAGTCCATGCCGAGCCGCTTCATCCAGTCCATCGCCGCGAGCCGCAGTTCGAGCACGGAGAGGTCGATGCCCTTGCGCGCCGAGAGCGCCTGGCGCAGGAACTGGATGACCGACACACCGGCGATCTCCTGCGGGTACTGGAACCCGAGGAACATGCCTGCCCGGGCGCGGGCGTCGGTGGACCACGAGGTGACGTCGTCGCCCTTGTACCGGATGGAGCCGGACACCACCTCGTACTCCGGCGAGCCCAGCAGGGTGGAGGCGAGCGTCGACTTGCCGCAGCCGTTGGGACCCATGATCGCGTGGACCTCGCCGGCGTTCACCACGAGCGACAGGCCGCGGAGGATCTCGTCGCCGGTGCCCTCGACGGGCGTGGCATGGAGGTCGTCGATCTGCAGCAGCGGAGCCACGACCGAATTGTACGACGCGACCCCCCGATTATCACTATCCAGATAGTGCTAATCCGCGCGCAGCGCCCGCCAGAGCACCCGATAGCAGGGGTACGTCATCTCGTCGGTGATCCATCCGGCGCGGCGAAGTTCGTCGTGGAAGTGCGGCAGCGAGCGGAAGGGCACGCCCGGGTCGGCGTGGTGCGCAAGGTGCCAACCGAGGCGGTACGGCACGAACAGCAGCCGCGCGACCACGTGCTGGCGGACGTCGTGGGTGGTGGTGCGACGGTCGTCGTCCGCGCGCAGGCCGCCGTGCTCGGCGATCGAGCGCAGGCGGTTCATCACCTGCCACACCGTGAGCCACGGCGCGAGCCACAGTCCCACGTAGACGAGCGGGCTGGCCAGCAGCGTCGACGCGGCGAGGAGCACGCCGTGGACGGCCAGGATGCGCCACGTCGCGCGGCGCACGCGGGGGTCGTCCCGGCGCACCCCGCGCAGCATTGCCCGCAACAGCCGGGTGCCGGTGACCCCGGTCGCGTCGCGCCGCATCTTGCGCCAGAAGCTGGCGCGTGCGATCGGATAGTCCGCGTAGAGGGGCAGGTCAGGTTCGTTCGGTCCGAACTCCTCGCGGTGGTGGGCCATGTGCGCGGTGCGGTACGCGTCGGTGTTGACGAACGACACGGCTCCGACGATCCAGCGCCCGACGGCGTCGTTGATCCGCCGGTTGCGGA
>JBIIHV010000007.1:0-18474 GCA_044235415.1 Ilumatobacteraceae bacterium
CCTCACGAGGGGGCACGGGAAGGTGCGGGCAGTTGCAAAGGGCGTCCGCAAGACGACGAGCAGGATCGGCGCGCGGCTGGAGCCGATGAACCACGTCGAGGTGCAGTTGTACCGCGGCAGGGAGCTCGACACCGTCCAGCAGGTCGACCTCGTCGTATCGCCCGTGGCCATCCGCTCCGACCTCGACCGCATGGGCCAGGGGTTGTCGATGCTCGAGGCCGCCGACCATCTCGTCGTCGACCGCGAACCCAACGGGGCGCTCTATTCGATGCTCGTCGGTGCGCTGGACGAGCTCGCCCTGCGCCCGTCTCCGGTCGTGTTCGCGGCGTTCTGCTTCAAGGCGCTCGCGCTCGAGGGCGTCGGGCCGGTGGTGGACGCGTGCGCGACGTGCGGATCGCCGGATGTCGTCGCGTTCGACCTCGATGCCGGCGGGACGACGTGCAGGACCTGCCGCATCGGCGCACCGATCGGCCCCGACGTCCTCCGGCTGCTGCGCGACGTGCTCGGGGGGCGGCTGGTCCGAGCGCTGGCCGAGCCGGGGTCGGCGGCGACCTCGGCGCTCGCTGCACTCGCGGCGCGGACGATGGAGCAGCACCTCGAGCGGCGGCTCCGGTCGGTGGCGGTGCTCGAGCCCCGCGACGAACGCGCCTTGTAGTCTGTGTCGGTGCCGGCGTCCGACCTCGATCAGGTGGTGAACCTCGCGAAGCGACGGGGCTTCGTCTACCCGAGTGCCGAGATCTACGGCGGCTTCCGTTCGTCCTACGACTACGGCCCGCTCGGGTCGCTCATGCTGCGCAACGTCAAGGACGCGTGGGTCCGCACGATGGTGCAGCAGCGCGACGACGTGCTCCTGATCGACGCGGCCATCCTCGGCCCGCCACAGGTGTTCGAGGCGAGCGGCCACCTCGAGAACTTCAGCGACCCGCTGGTCGACTGCACCGTCTGCAAGCGGCGGTTCCGTGAGGACCAGCTCGAGGCCCGCGACTGCCCGCAGCAGAGGAAGGGCTGCGCCTTCACCGACTCGCGGGCGTTCAACCTCATGTTCCGCACCACTGCTGGGCCGGTCGAGGGGTCGGGGGCAGAGGTCTACATGCGCCCCGAGACTGCTCAGGGAATGTTCGTCAACTTCGCGAACGTGTTGCAGACGTCGCGCAAGAAGCCGCCCTTTGGGATCGCCCAGGTGGGGAAGAGCTTCCGCAACGAGATCACGCCCGGCAACTTCATCTTCCGGACCCGAGAGTTCGAGCAGATGGAGCTGGAGTTCTTCGTGCCGCCGTCGGAGAGCGGAAAGTGGTACGAGTACTGGTGCGACGCCCGGCTCGCGTGGTACCGCGACCTCGGCATTCCCTCGGACATGTTGCGCATCAGGGCGCACGCCGCCGACGAGCTCTCGCACTACTCGGCGGGGACGAGCGACATCGAGTTCCGCTTCCCCTGGGGCTGGGGCGAGCTCGAGGGCATCGCGCAGCGCACCGACTTCGATCTCAACCGACACTCGCAGCATTCGGGTCAGAGGCTCGACTACTTCGACCAGGCGACGAACGAGCGGTACGTGCCATACGTCGTGGAGCCCGCCGCAGGGGCGAACCGCGCCATGGCGGCCTTCCTCCTGGCGGCGTACGACGAGGACGAGGTCGCCGGGGAGCTGCGCACGGTGCTCCGGCTCCATCCGCGCCTCGCGCCCTACCAGGTCGCGGTGCTCCCGCTGTCCAAGAAGGACGAGCTCAGCGGCCCGGCCCGTGAGGTGTTCCGGATGCTGTCGGCGCGGTACATGTGCGACTACGACGAGACCCAGGCGATCGGACGCCGGTACCGGCGCCAGGACGAGATCGGGACGCCGTGGTGCGTCACCGTCGACTTCGACACCCTGACCGATGGCGCCGTCACCATCCGCGAGCGGGACACGACCCGCCAGGAGCGGGTTCTCATCTCCTCCTTGGCCGACGAACTCTCCCGCCGGCTCGGCTTCTAGCGCGTGTACCTCGAGGAGATCGTCGCGGCACACCGTCGCGCGGCGGCGGCCGACGACCGGCGCCTCGGCGATCTCATCCGCCAGTCGGAGAGCCTTGGAGCCGGTCGCGGATTCGCCGATCGGATCCGCGGCGAGGAGCACCTGTCGGTCGTTGCGGAGATCAAGCGGCGCTCCCCGTCGAAGGGAGACCTCAATCCGGGGCTCGACCCCCGGTCGCTGGCTGCGTCCTATGCGGCGGGTGGTGCGGCGTGCCTGTCCGTCCTGACGGACGGGGAGTTCTTCGGTGGGTCGACGGACGATCTCGTCGCCGCGCGCGCAGCGGTGGCGCTGCCCGTGCTGCGGAAGGACTTCACGGTCTCCGCACAGGACGTGCTCGACGCGAGGCTGATGGGCGCGGACTGCGTGCTGCTCATCGCCGCCGTGTTGGACGACGAGGAACTCCGCTCGTTCCATGCGCTCGCGACGGACATTGGGCTCGACGCGCTGGTGGAGGTCCACGACGAGCGGGAACTGGATCGGGCGCTCGCCGTCGGTGCGGGACTGGTCGGCGTCAACCAGCGCGACCTGAGGACCTTCCAGGTCGATCAGGAGCGCGCGGCACGGCTCGCAGGGCTCATCCCGGCCTCGGCGATTCGCGTGGCGGAGTCGGGCGTCCGGAATCGGGTCGACGCCCTGGTGCTCAGGTCCGCGGGTTATGACGCCGTGCTCGTCGGCGAGTCGATCGTGACGTCGGGATCGCCGGAGGCGGCGGTCCGCGACCTGCTCGTTCCCTGAGTCCAGGGAACGCACGGGTACCGTGATCCCGTGTTCGTCAAGGTCTGCGGGATCACGGTGCTCGACGATGCACTCGCTGCCGCCGGTGCCGGTGCGGATGCCATCGGCCTGATCTTCGCCGAGTCGCCGAGACGGGTGACGGTGGAGGTAGCAGCCGCGGTCGTTTCCGCACTGCCGCGCGGCGTGCGTGCCATCGGGGTCTTCCGTTCGACGGCGGCGACGGAGGTGCTCCGCACGGTTCGTGACGCGGGTCTCGGGGGGGTGCAGTTGCACGATCCCGAATCGCCCGATGCCGTCACGGAGATCCGCAGGTCGGTGCCGTTCGTCCTCGTGGCGACCGCAGGCGGCTCGCAGGAGTGCGCGTCAGCCGAGCGCTGGCGGGCCGATGCGGTGCTCGTCGACGCCGCGGTCCCGGGCTCCGGCTCGGCGTGGGAGTGGTCGCGGTTCAGGGCCCCGAGCGGCCCCGTGCGGGTCGTGCTCGCCGGTGGACTCGGGCCGGACAACGTGGCCTTGGGCATCGCCGCCGTGCGTCCGTGGGGCGTCGATGCGAGCAGCGCGCTGGAGGATTCGCCGGGCCGCAAGAACCATGCTGCGGTGCGCCGCTTCGTCACGGCGGCGAAGTCCGCTGCGGGTACCCTGTCGCCGTGCTGACCGCCCCTGGAGCAGACGGACGCTTCGGCGAGTTCGGCGGACGCTTCGTTCCGGAGACGTTGGTTCCCGCGTGCCTCGAGCTGGAGCGCGCGTTCGACGACGCGTGGTCGGATGCGCTGTTCCGCGGCGAGCTGTCGGATCTGCTCGCCCAGTTCGCCGGGAGGCCGTCGATCCTGACCGAGTGCCACAACCTCGGCTCGAAGCTGGGCATCCGCCTGATCCTGAAGCGGGAGGACCTCAACCACACGGGGTCGCACAAGATCAACAACGTGCTGGGTCAGGCGCTGCTCGCGCGCCGGATGGGCAAGCGCCGCATGGTCGCCGAGACCGGCGCGGGTCAGCACGGTGTGGCATCCGCGACGGCGGCCGCCCTCCTCGGCCTCGAGTGCCGCGTGTACATGGGCGAGGTCGACATGCAGCGCCAGGCGCTCAACGTCTTCCGGATGCGGCTCCTCGGAGCCGAGGTTGTACCGGCCACGTCGGGCAGCAGGACGCTGAAGGACGCGGTCAACGAGGCGATGCGGGACTGGGTTGCGACCGTCGAGCACACGTACTACGCGATCGGCTCGGTCATGGGCCCGCACCCGTATCCGCTGATGGTCCGGCAGTTCCAGAGCGTCATCGGCGACGAGGCGAAGGCACAGTGCGGTGCGATGTTGGGCCGCGACCCCGACGTGGTCGTCGCGTGCGTGGGTGGCGGCTCGAATGCCATCGGCATCTTCTCGGGCTTCGTCGACGGGTCGTCGCGGCTCGTCGGAGTGGAGCCGGCCGGTGGGGCGGCGGTCGGGCGCGGGGTTCCCGGGGTTGTCCACGGCATGCGCAGCTACCTCATGCAGGACGAGCACGGTCAGGTGCAGGAGGCGCACTCCATCAGCGCCGGACTCGACTACCCCGGCGTCGGACCCGAGCACTCGCACCTTGCGGCCACGGGACGGGCCGAGTACCCGAGCGTCACCGACGACGAGGTGATTGCCGCGTTCCAATTGATGGCGAGGACGGAGGGGATCATCCCCGCACTCGAGTGCGCCCACGCGCTGGCGTGGATCGTCCGCGAGGCACCCGCGATGCAGGGTCGCACGGTCCTCATGAACCTCTCGGGGCGGGGCGACAAGGACGTGGCGCAGATGATGGACGTCCTCGGCGAGTCCGGCGGCGCCTGACGCGATGACGGGCGCGCTCGAGTCGCACCTCCGCGCCAACCGGGACTCCGGGCGTGCGTTGCTCGTCCCGTACGTCACGGGCGGGCTCGCGGGGTGGACGGACGCGATCCGCGCCGCCGCCGCGCACGGCGCCGATGCCATCGAAGTGGGCATTCCCTTCTCGGATCCGGTGATGGACGGGCCCGTGATCCAGGCGGCATCCGAGCGGGCGCTCGCTGCGGGTGCGACGCCCGTCTCGATCCTCGACGAGTTGCGCAGCATCGACGCAGGCGTCCCCGTTGCCGTCATGTGCTACTACAACACGATCCACTCGATGGGGCACGAGCGCTTCGCCGCGCGGTTGGCGTCGTCGGGTGTCTCGGCGGCGATCGTGCCGGATCTCTCACTCGAGGAGGTGGCGCCGTGGGCCTCGGCGGCGGATGCGGCGGGCGTCGAGACCGTGATGCTGGTCGCGCCCACGTCGCCCGACGAACGGCTCGCCCGGATCGCCACGCGCAGCAGGGGATTCCTCTACACGGTCGGGCTCCTCGGCGTGACGGGCGAGCGCGACGAGCTGGCCTCGACGGCTGTGGCTCTCGCGTCGCGTGCGAAGCGTGCCACCGACCTGCCGGTGCTGGTCGGCGTGGGCGTGTCGAACGCGGCGCAGGCTGCCGAGGCGGTGGGGGTGGCGGACGGGGTCGTGCAGGGCGCGTCCGTGGTCCGTCGCCTCATGGAGCAGGGGCCCGATGCCGTGGGCGAGTACGTCGCGGAGGTCCGCTCCGCTATCGACGCGGTCGGGCGCCGCGCCCAAGGGTAGGTTGCCCCTGTGCTCTCCACCGGATCGATCGCCCCGCAGTTCGAGGCTCCCGACCAGTTCGGGCGACCCTTCGCCCTCGACGCCTACCGTGGACGCACGCTGCTCGTGTACTTCTACCCGAAGGCCGACACCCCCGGATGCACCGAGCAGTCCTGCGGGTTGCGCGACGTGAAGACTCGAGTCGGCGGCACGCTCATCGTGGGCGTCAGCCCCGACACGCCGGCTCGCCAGAGGAAGTTCGACGAGAAGTACGGGCTCGGATTCCCGCTGCTCGCCGACACCGACAATGCGATTGCCCGTGCGTGGGACGTCTGGAAGAAGAAGTCGATGTACGGGCGCGAGTACATGGGCATCGAGCGCTCTGCGTTTCTCGTCGGGCCGGACGGCCGAATCCTGCACGCGTGGTACAAGATCTCGCCGAAGGACACGCCGGTGCGGCTGCTCGAGGCGCTCGCAGCGTGAGGGCCGAGGACCTCCTCCCGCACCGCGAGCCGTTCCTCTTCGTGTCCGAGGTGGTCTCGGTCGATCCGGGGCGCACCGCATCCGCGCGCTGGAGGCTCGACGGCTCCGAGTGGTTCTTTGCGGGCCACTTCCCGGGGCGTCCCACCCTGCCGGGCGTCCTGATGTGCGAGGCGATCGCGCAGACCGGCGCCCTCGCGATCCTCGCCGACCCGCGCTATGCGGGGAAGCTGCCGCTGTTCGGAGGCCTCGACGGCGCCCGATTCCGCAGGCAGGTCGGTCCCGGCGACGTCCTCGACATCGAGGTCACCATGGACCGCCTCTCGGCGCGCGCGGGGCGCGGGACGGGTCGTGCGACGGTCGGCGGCGAGCTCGCGTGCGAGTGCAACCTGTTGTTCGTCGTCGTCGACGCGGAGGCTGGTCAGCCGGAGTAGGGGGCGAGCACGACCGAACCGTTGTGCCCGCCGAACCCGAAGTTGTTCGAGATGGTCGGGCCCGGCTCCCACGGTCGGGGCGAACCCGTCACCACGTCGATGCCGCACGCCGGATCGACGGTCGTCGTGCCGGCGGTCGGGGGGATCAGGCGGTGTTCGAAGCTCAGCAGCACGGCAGCAGCCTCGAGCGCACCCGCGGCGCCGAGCGGATGCCCCGTGACGCCCTTGATCGAGACGGTCGGCGGTGCCGACTCGCCGAAGACGGTGCGGATGGCCTCCGCCTCCGCGGCGTCGTTGAGCGGGGTGCTGGTGCCGTGTGCGTTGATCTGGCGGACGTCGCCCGCCGCGATTCCGGCGTCGGAGAGGGCGGCCCGCATGCACCGTGCCGCACCTGCGCCGCCCGGCGATGGTGCGGTGATGTGGTGGGCGTCGGCATTGCTGGCCGCCCCGATGACCTCTCCGAGCACGGTGGCACCCCGTGCGAGTGCAAGGTCGAGCCGCTCCAGGACGAAGACCGCTGCCCCTTCACCCATGATGAATCCGTCGCGTGCGACGTCGAAGGGGCGGCTGACCATCGAGGTCGAGATCGCCGTCATGTTCGCAAATCCGGCGATGGCGGTCACGGTGCCCGCCGACTCGGCGCCTCCCGACAGCACCGCGTCGCACATTCCCCACGAAATGAGCCGCGCTGCGTAGCCGAGGGCGTGGGTACTCGCTGCGCACGCCGTGCAGATGGTCTCCGAGGGACCCTGGAAGCCGTGCCGCATCGAGATCGCCGCGCCCGACGCATTGGACATCATCATCGGGACGAGAAACGGCGAGACGCGCCGCTCGCCCTTCTCGACGCGGACGATCACCTGCTCCTCGAGTGTCCGCAGGCCGCCGATACCGGTGCCGAAGATCGTGCCGATCCGCGTCGGGTCGTGGGGGAGCGGGCCGCTCTGCGCGAGCGCCTCGGCGGTGGCGGCGATGGTGAACTGCTCGACCCGGTCGGCCCTTCTGGCGTCCTTCGGCGAGTCGAACCACGGCGAGGGGTCCCAGTCCGCGAGTTCGATGGACTTCGCGCCCGAGAACCCCGGCCCGAGGAGCCCGGACCAGAATTGCTGCTTGCCGGTCCCGCAGGGTGCGACGACGCCGTAGCCAGTGATGGCGACGCGGTGCCCGGCTCCGTGCATCGGCGGCGGAGGGCTACTTCAGCTTCGACTCGACGAGCGCGAAGGCCTTGCCGACGGTGTCAATGCCCTCGAGGTCGCTCTCGGGGACCTCGATGCCGAACTCCTCCTCGAGGGCCATGACGAACTCGACGAGGTCGAGGCTGTCGGCCTCGAGGTCCCCGCCAAAACTGGCCTCCGGAACGATCTGTGCGGCATCCACCGACAGCACCTCCACGGCGCACTTGGTGAAGCGGGCGAACAGTGCCTGGTCCATGGTCTCTCCTCGTGACGACCGGCCGCACAGCGACCGGGGGCAGTGCTCCGCGAGCCTACCGTGCCGGCGGTGGCGCGGTCAGTGACCCATGCCGAGGCCGCCATCGACGGGGATGACGGCTCCGGTGATGTACGCCGCGTCGTCCGATGCGAGGAACGCGACGACGGCCGCGATCTCCTCGGGCGTCGCCTGACGACCGAGCGGGACGGCGGCAGTGAGCTCCGCGAGGCGTTCCACGCCGAGTGCCGCGGTCATGTCGGTCTCGACGGGGCCGGGTGCGACGACGTTCACGGTGATCGACCGTGAACCGAGCTCTCGCGCGAGGGAACGGGCGAGGCCGATGAGCCCCGCCTTGGATGCCGCGTAGTTCGCCTGCCCTGCCGAGCCGAGCATCGCCACCACGCTCGACATCAGGATGATCCGGCCCCTGCGCGCGCGCAGCATTCCCTGGGCTGCGCGCTTGCACGTGCGGTAGGCGCCGGTGAGGTTGGCATCGACGACGCTCGTGAACTGTTCCTCGCCCATGCGCAGCAGGAGGCCGTCCTTGGTGATTCCCGCGTTCGCGACGAGCACCTCGACGGGCCCGAGTTCGGCCTCGATGGTGGAGAACGCAGCGTCCACGTCCGAGGCGACGGTGACGTCGCACCGCACGCCGAGCACGCCCTCGGGTGGCGGCGATGAGTTGTACGTGACCGCGACCCGGTCGCCCTGCGCCGCAAACCTGCGCGCACATGCGAGACCGATGCCACGGGATCCCCCGGTGACGAGCACGGTCCGGCCGGTCACGGCCTGCCCGATCCCGACCACCGGACGACCGCACTTGCCGCGGTCATGCCCGCACCGAAACCGACGAGGAGGACGAGATCGCCGGGGTTGAGCCGGCCGTCGTCGGCCGCCGCGAACCATGCGAGCGGAATGGATGCCGACGACGTGTTGCCCGTTTCGGCGAGCGCGAGCGCCGTCTTCGACATCGGGATTCCGAGCCGTTCGCACGCCGCCGAGATGATGCGGATGTTCGCCTGGTGCGGCACGACCATTGCAATGTCGTCCACGGAGGTGCCGGACGCGGCGAGCGACTTCTCCGCGGAGTCGACCATGATCCGGACCGCACGGCGGAACACCTCCTTGCCGTCCATGTGCAGGTGGCCGCCGACCTCGCAGTACAGGAGGTCCTCCGCAGAGCCGTCGGCGTCAATGTCCCAGCCGAGCAGGGCGCCGCGTCCCTCGACGGCCTCCACGACCGCGGCCCCGGAGCCGTCGGCGAAGAGGATCGCCGTGTTGCGGTCCGTCCAGTCGACGATGCGCGAGAGCGTGTCGGTGCCGATCAGCAGCACGCGGTTGGCGCCGATTGCGATCAATCCGTTCGCGACCGCGAGTCCATAGACGAAGCCCGAGCACGCGGCATTGACGTCGAACGCTCCGCATCGGAGTCCGAGGCCGTGCTGCACCGTCGCCGACGTCGCGGGCACCGTGCGGTCCGGGGTGGTCGTGGACAGGATCAGTGCGTCGATGGACTCGGGGTCGACCCCCGCGCAGGCGAGCGCGCGGCGGCCGCTCTCGATCGAGAGGCTGGCGGTGGTCCCGCCGATGCGGCGCTCCGCGATCCCGGTCCGTTCGCGGATCCACTGGTCCGATGTGTCCATCGTCGCCTCAAGGTCCGCATTGGTGACGACCTTGTCGGGGAGCGCGCGACCCCAGCCGGTGATGGCAGCGCCACGTGCCGTCGAAGGGAGAGATGGCACGACGCGACCCTACTTCCGTCGGTCCCGCACGCCGGGCTGCCTAGGCGGTCCTCAGCCACGCAATGGGCTGGTGCGCCATCACGCGCTCGCCTTCGACCGCGATGAAGTGCTGCAGGACGCCGGCGAACGGCGAGCGGACCTCGCGGTCGCCGACGGCGCCGATCACGCTGCCCACCTCGATCCTGCTGCCGGAGTCGACGCCCATGGCGCGGGCGAAGACGCCGGCCGCGGGCGAGACGACCAGACGTTCGATCGCGGAGAGGTGTTCGCCCTCGTGTGCGGTCGGAGGGAAGGAGGACGGGGAGAATGCCGCGAGCCATTCGATGAGCCGGTCAAGGTCGTCCGGCTCGGACACGGCGATGGTGCGGGCGTCAGGGACCGTCCGTTTGGCCATCCCGGTCAGCGCGCTGCCGGGTCCGAGTTCGATGAAGCCGGTCACCCCCGCTTCGGCCATCGCCACGAGGGAGTGGCGCCAGCGAACCGGTGAGGAGAGTTGCGCGGACAACAGCGATGCCCACTCTCCTGCGTCGTCGTGCGGTCGGGCATCGACGTTGGATACCACCGGCACCTCCGTGCCGCGCGGGCGTGCAGCCGCGATGGCATCCCTCAGACGGTCGCGTGCGGCCGCCATGTACGGGGTGTGGAACGCCCCTGCGACCTGCAGCGGCATGACCTTTTTTGCGCCGAGTTGCCTTGCGTGGTCCGAGGCGCGCGACACGCCGTCGACCGATCCCGCGATCACGACCTGCCCGGGCGCGTTGAAATTCGCGACCCAGACGTCGGCGTCCGCGCGGCGACACGCCACCTCGACGTCGTCGTCCTCGAGACCGAGTACGGCGGCCATCGTGCCCGGAGAGGACTGCCCGGCCTCGTGCATCGCCATGCCCCGCTCCGCGACGAGGCGGAGGCCGTCGTCGAAGCCCAGGGCTCCGGTCGCGGTCAGCGCCGTGTACTCCCCGAGGCTGTGTCCGGCGCAGAAGTTCGGCTCCACCCCCAGGCGTTCGACGGCATCGAGAACCACCAGCGACAGGAGGAAGGTCGCCAACTGGGCATTGCGCGTGTCGCGGAGGACGTCGGCCCCGGCGTCGAGGAGCAGCGCGGCGAGGTCGCGGCCGAGCAGGTCCGACGCCTCGGCAACGAGTTCCCAGCACTCATGGTCCCGCCACGGGGCTCCCATCGCGGGTCGCTGCGCTCCCTGGCCAGGGAAGGTGAATGCAAGCATGGGCACTTCATCGTAGAACCACCGGCAGGTGGGTACGCTCGGACCGTCAGGCCCGGCACGTTGGGCCCGGGCCCGAGTGGCGGAACGGCAGACGCGACGGACTCAAAATCCGTTGTCCGCAAGGGCGTGTGGGTTCGAGTCCCACCTCGGGCACGGAAAGGAGCGTCGCGTGAGCAAGCAGATCGCCGCATGGCCGTTCGGCGACCGCTTCGTCGAGCGGAGGCTCCGAAGGACCGTCGACACGCTCGCCCGCCTGCGGTCGGAGCTCGCGGTCGTCGACGAGCAACTGGCCCACGTCGAGGATGAGGCGAGCGACAAGGAGATCCGCGCGCTGGTGTCCGAGACCGCGCTGGCGTCCTTCGAGCACCGCGATGCCGAGCGCAGCAGGGCCGTAGTCGCCCGCCAGCGCCAACACCTGATCGGCCAGATCGTCGAACTCGAACGGCTGCAGAATCACCTGCTCGACAGGATCTCCACACGTGGCTGACCGTCCTGCAACGCGGATCGTCGTCGCCGAGGACGAGGCGATCATCCGCATGGACCTCGTGGAGCTGCTCGCCGAGGAGGGATACGACGTCGTGGCGGATGTCGGACGCGGCGACCTCGCGGTCGAGGCGGTGAGGACGCACCGGCCGGACGCGGCGATCTTCGACGTGAAGATGCCGGGGCTCGACGGCGTGGAGGCTGTCCGCGTGCTCGCGCCCGAGCGGATCTGTCCGGTGATCATGTTGACGGCGTTCAGCCAGAGGGAGGTCATCGAGCAGGCGCGGGATGCGGGGGCGCTCGCGTACCTCGTGAAGCCGTTCCAGCGCACCGACCTGGTGCCAGCGATCGAGCTCGCCATCGGCCGGTTCGAGGAGGTGCTCGCCATCGCCGGCGAGCGTGACGAACTCGCCGAGCGCCTCGAGCTGCGCAAGCTCGTCGACCGTGCCAAGGGCATCCTCATGGACCGCCGAGGGATGACGGAGCAGGACGCCTACGGCTTCCTGCAGCGCCGGGCGATGGAGGGCCGCACCACGATGGCGGACGTCTCGCGGGCGGTCATCGATGGCCGCATCGACCGTTGACGGGGGCGCAATGAGGCTGATGGTCCTCGACGGCAACAGCCTCGCGTACCGCGCGTTCTTCGCGCTCCCGGCCGACATGGCGACGTCCGACGGCACGGTGACGAACGCCGTGTTCGGCTTCACGAGCATGCTCGCAAACGTCGTACGGGACCACGAACCGGACCACTTGGCCGTCGTCTTCGACCGCAAGGAACCGACGTTCCGGCACGAGCAGGCACCGGAGTACAAGGCGCAGCGGGAGTCCCAGCCCGACATCCTCTACCAGCAGCTCGACACCATTCGCGAGCTCCTCGGCGCGCTCGGGGTCGCGACGTTCGATGCCGCCGGATTCGAGGGCGACGACATCATCGCCACGATCGTGCGTCGCGTCGCGGGGCCGGGCAACGAGGTCGTGATCGTCACGGGCGACCGCGACAGCTACCAGCTGGTCGCGGATCCATGGGTGCGCGTCGTCTACAACAAGAGGGGCGTCAGCGACTACGACCTCCTCGACGAGGCCGGTGTCGAGGCGAAGACCGGCGTACCGCCGTCGCAGTACGCGGACTACGCGGCGCTCCGGGGTGATCCGAGCGACAACCTGCACGGCGTTCCCGGCGTGGGTGAGAAGACCGCGGCACGGCTCATCGTGCAGTACGGCACGATCGAGGCCGTCTTCGACGCAGCCGTCGAGCAGTCTCCCAAGCTCCGGGAGAACCTCATTGCGCACCGGGAGCGCGTGGTGCGCAATGCGGCGCTGATGCGGCTCCGCGACGACGTGCCCATCGAGTTGCGATCCGAACGGCTCGTGCCTTCCCCGGATCAGTCGGCGGTTGCACGGCTCTTCGCCCGGCTCGAGTTCGCGTCGTTGCTGCCGCGCATCAGGAAGGCGTTCGAAGCCTTCGGCGGCGGGGCACCGGTGGACGAACAACCCGACGCAGCCATGACGGCGTCAGTCGGGTCCGACTCGGCGGAGCTGTCGGACCGGGCTGCGGTCGTATCGGCGCTGTCGGTGGCAGGTGACGGCGCCGTCGTGGTGCCCGTTTTCGAGGGCGGATCGCTCCTCGGCGTCGCGATCGCAGCGGTGCCCGAGGCGCGCGACGTGTGGTGGGTTCCCGACTCCGTCGCGCGGACGTCGGTCGACGTGCTCGCAGGCATCGCCCGACCGACGCTGCACGACGCGAAGCCGTGGCAGCGCTGGCTCCTCGCGCAGGGAGCGATGCCGGGGGCGGTGGGGTTCGACACCGCGGTCGCGGCCTACCTGCTCGACGCGTCGAGCGAGGGCTTCGACTTGCCGACGGTCGCGGCGCGCTACGCGGGGCTCTCGATCGCGGCATCAGGTGGGCGCACTGACGGCACGCTCGACCTCGAACCGGTCGACCATCGTGCCTCTGCAGCGGTTGCGGTCCGTGCGATTGCGGCGGTCGCGCCCCGTCAGCACGGCGCGCTGGCGCAGCAGGGGGTCGAGGACCTGTACCGCACCGTGGAGTTGCCGCTCGTGTCGGTGCTCGCGCGCATGGAGCACGTCGGGATCGGCGTGGACAGGCCACGGCTCGCGTCCATCGCCGCGCGTCTGGACGCCGCCGTCGGGTCGCTCGCCGACGAGCTGCACCGGGTCGCGGGGCGACCCATCAACCTCAATTCGCCGACGCAGCTGCGGCAGCTGCTCTACGAGGATCGCGGACTCGCACCCGGCAAGAAGACGAAGACGGGATACTCCACGGACGCTGCGACGCTCGAGCGACTCGCACCCGAGTGGCCGGAGTTCATCGTCCCGCTGCTCCGGTACCGCGAACTCGAGAAGCTCCGGTCGACATACGGGTCGGGACTGCTCGACAGCATCGCCGGGGACGGACGGATCCACGCGACGTTCAACCAGATGGTCGCGCGCACCGGTCGACTGTCCAGCGACGCTCCGAACCTGCACAACATCCCCGTGCGCACCGAGGAGGGCCGTGCCTTCCGCGAGGCTTTCGTGCCCGCCCCCGGGTGCGGCTTCGTCGTGGCGGACTACAACCAGATCGAGCTCCGGTGCATCGCGCACCTCGCGCGGGATCCCGGCCTGATCGACGCGTTCACGAAGGGCGAGGATGTGCACGTGGCCACGGCTGCGCGCGTCTTCGGCGTGCCGCCGGCACGGGTCACCCCGGAGATGCGCACGACGGCGAAGATGGTCTCGTACGGACTCGCGTACGGCATGGAGGCGTACGGCCTCAGCCAGCGCCTGGGTGTTCCGGTCGACGAGGCGGCGTCGATCCTCGAGTCCTACTTCGGCGCGTTCCCCCGGGTGCGCACCTACATGGACGAGGCCGTCGCAGAGGCACGGAACCGTGGCTATACGCAGACGTTGTTCGGGCGCCGGCGGATCATTCCCGAACTGAACAGCCCGAACCACCGCCTGCGCCAGATCGGCGAGCGACAGGCGATGAATGCGGCGATCCAGGGACTCGCCGCGGACATTTTCAAGATCGCACTGGTCCGCCTCCAGCGGCGACTCGACGACGAGCGACGCGCCGCGAGGATCGTGCTGCAGGTGCACGACGAGGTGATCCTCGAGGTGCCGGCGGACGAGCGGTCGGCGGTCGAGGCGATGGTCCGGGAGGTGATGGGGTCGGCTGCGGACCTTGCGGTCCCGCTCGAGGTCCACCTCGCGTGGGGTGCCTCGTGGGCCGCGGCGAAGGGGTGAGCCACTGGTTCGAGGCGCTCGCCGACCACATGGGTCCCGCGTACCTCCGCTACAGCTTCACGAAAGGGACCGAGCAGGAGGTCGCGGCCCTCGTCGACATCCTCGGGCTCGAAGACGGCCGTTCGATCCTCGACGTCGGGTGCGGGCCGGGGCGGCATTCGCTTGCACTCGCGTCCCGCGGCCATCGGGTGGTCGGCCTCGACGTCAGTGAGGCCTTCGTTCGAATCGCAGCCGGGACGGCCGAACGCGCGGGCCTGTCGAACGTCCGCTTCGTGCGTGGCGATGCGCGGGGACCGGCGCTCCCGCCGGAGATCGGCGAGGCGTCCTTCGACGCGGCGCTGTGCCTGTGCCAGGGTGGATTCGGTCTCATGGACCTCCTTGACGACGACCTCGCGGTGATGGGGACGATCGCACGGTCGCTGCGGCCCGGGGGAGTGGCCGCGGTGAGCGGGTTCAGCGCCTACTTCGCGGTGCGCCACCACGTCTCGGCCGAGTTCAATGCATCCAAGGGGACCAGCTCGGAGCGCACCACCATTCACGATCCGCAGGGCGTGCCCAAGGATGTGGAACTGACGACCGGATGCTTCACGCCGCGGGAGATGCGGCTCATGGCGGAACGGGTCGGTCTCGAGGTGCTGGCCATCCATGGGGTCGAGCCCGGGGCGTACGGCAGGTCCGAGCCATCGATCGACCTCGCCGAGCTGCTGCTCGTTGCACGCCGCCCGCTCTGAGTCCACTGGTAGCGTCGGACTACCCGCCGCCGGCGGGTCCGCCCTCCGGGGCGTCCACCGACCCCATCCGCTGAAAGATCCCACCGTGTCCGATCTCCAGACCATGCCCTCGCCCCCCATGGGCACCTTCGATGCCCAGGGCAACTACACCCCCCGACAGGTCGTCGAGCGCGACCTGTCCCAGCCCTTCGCGGACGCCATCAGCGGGACGATGGTCGAACTCAAGGAAGGCAAGCTCGTCACCGGCACGGTCGTGCGCATCACGCACGACGAGGTGCTCGTCGAGATCGGCTACAAGACCGAGGGCGTGATCCTCTCCCGCGAGTTGTCGATCCGCAACGACGTCGACCCCAACGAGATCGTCAAGCTGGGCGAGAAGATTGAGACGCTCGTCCTCACGCTGGAGGACAAGGAGGGGCGGCTCCTCCTGTCGAAGAAGCGCGCGCAGTACGAGCGGGCGTGGGGCGACATCGAGAGGATCAAGGAGGCCGACGGGGTCGTCGAGGGAACGGTCATCGAGGTCGTCAAGGGCGGTCTCATCGTCGACATCGGGCTCCGCGGCTTCCTGCCTGCGTCGCTGGTCGAGCTCCGTCGCGTGCGCGACCTGTCGCCGTACATCGGCCAGAAGATCACGGCCAAGATCCTCGAACTCGACCGGCACCGCAACAACGTGGTCCTTTCGCGCCGCACCCTGCTCGAGCAGAACCAGCGCGGTGCGCGCGACGAGTTCCTCACGGGACTCAAGGTGGGCGAGGTCCGCAAGGGGCGCGTGTCCAGCGTCGTGGCCTTCGGCGCCTTTGTCGACCTGGGCGGCATGGACGGTCTCATCCACGTCTCGGAGCTGTCGTGGAAGCACGTCGACAATCCGACCGCGGTGGTCGCCGTCGGCGACGAGGTCACGGTGAAGGTGCTCGAGGTCGACATGGAGCGCGAGCGCATCAGCCTGTCGCTCAAGGCGACGCAGCAGGACCCGTGGCAGGAGTTCGCCACGAGCCACCAGGTCGGGCAGCTGGTCTACGGCCGTGTCACGAAGCTCGCGCCGTTCGGCGCGTTCGTCCAGGTCGGCGACGGCATCGAGGGTCTCGTGCACATCTCGGAGATGTCGGCCCACCACGTCGAGGCGCCCGAGCAGGTCGTCACGCCCGGCGAGGAACTGTGGGTCAAGATCGTCGATCTGGACCTCGCCCGCCGGCGCATCAGCCTCTCGATCCGCCAGGCTGCCGAGGGCGGCGAACTCGCCGAGGAGTACCGCGGCCAGTTCCAGGTCGACGAGCACGGCAACTGGGTGGGTGGCGACGACTCGACGCGCGAGGCGACCTGGTCGGAGTACTTCGACCAGGCGGGACAGCAGCCCTCGGGCGAGGCTGAAGCCCCCGGCGAACCGACCGCCAGCTAGCGACGCGCCCCGGTGCTCCTCGCCGGATTGACCGGAGGGATCGGCTCGGGGAAGTCGACGGTTGCGCGCTTGCTGGAGGAACGGGGTGCGGCGGTCGTCGACGCTGACGCCGTGGCCCGTGACCTGCAGAGGCCCGGCTCGGACGCGGTGGGCGCAATAGGACGGGAGTTTCCCGGCACGGTCAGGGAGGACGGCGTGCTCGACCGGGCCGGACTTGCGTCGGTTGTCTTCCCCGATCCCGCGGCGCTGGGCCGGTTGAACGCCATCATGCTGCCGCGCATCGCGGCTGAGCTCGCGCGGCGGATCGGCGAGCACCTCGGTTCGGACCGCGTCGTGGTCCTCGACAGTCCGCTGCTGGTCGAGCACCCAAGACAGGACCTCGACGTCCTCGTCGTGGTCGACGTTCCCGTCGATGTGGCAACCGATCGCCTCGTCAATGAGCGTGGCATGAGCCGTGCGGACGCCGAAGCCCGCATCGCGAGGCAGGCGAGCAGGGAGCAGCGCAAGGCTGCAGCCGACTGGATCGTCGACAATGCGTGTTCGCTCGGGGAGCTCGCCCACAGGGTCGACGAACTGTGGGAGTGGCTCCTCGCCCGTCGGGACGGCGCCTCATGAGCGGCGAGCGACGGTTTCGCGTCGCGTCCCCGTTCTCGCCCGCGGGCGACCAGCCCCGTGCGATCGCGCAGCTGGCGGAGGGCATCGAGTCCGGTGAGCGCTTCCAGACGCTGCTCGGCATCACCGGTTCCGGCAAGTCCGCGACCATTGCGTGGACGATCGAGGCGGTGCAGCGGCCGACCCTGATCCTCGCCCCGAACAAGAGCCTCGCGGCGCAGCTCGCGCAGGAGATGAAGGACTTCTTTCCCGAGAACCGGGTCGAGTACTTCGTCAGCTACTACGACTACTACCAGCCCGAGGCCTACATTCCGTCGAGCGACACGTTCATCGAGAAGGACTCCTCGATCAACGACGAGATCGACCGCCTCCGCCACTCCGCGACCGCGGCGCTCCTGACTCGGCGCGACGTCATCGTCGTCGCATCCGTCAGCTGCATCTACGGCATGGGCAATCCGGAGGAGTACAAGGGAACGCTCCTCGAGCTGCACGTGGACGTTGACTACGACCAGCGCAGCATCCTTCGCCGGCTGGTCGACCTGCAGTACGACCGCAACGACGTCGCACTCGGGCGCGGGAATTTCCGGGTGCGAGGCGACACCATCGAGGTGCAGCCGGCTTACGAGGAGGACGTGACGCGGATCGAGATGTTCGGCGACACCGTCACGCGCATCTCCGTGGTGCACCCCGTGACGGGGGAGACCAAGGGGGACCTCTCGGAGGTCGTGATCTTTCCCGCGACCCACTACGTGGCGGGCGAGGAGCGCATGCGCCGGGCGGTGCAGGGCATTGAGCGCGAGCTGCAGGAGCAGCTGGCACGGTTCGAGCGGGAGGGGAAGCTGCTCGAGGCCCAGCGCATCCGGATGAGGACGCAGTACGACCTCGAGATGATCGCCGAGGTCGGGTACTGCAACGGCATCGAGAACTACTCGATGCACATCGACGGACGCCAGCCGGGCGAGCCGCCGTTCACGCTCCTCGACTACTTCCCGGACGACTACCTGATGGTCATGGACGAGAGCCACGTGACCGTACCCCAGCTGCACGGGCAGTTCGCCGGCGACAGGAGCCGGAAGGCCACCCTCGTGGAGCACGGCTTCCGGCTCCCATCCGCCGCGGACAACCGTCCCCTGCGCTTCGAGGAAACCCTCACGCGGGTCAACCAGTGCGTCTTCCTGTCCGCAACCCCGGGCGACTACGAGCTGAAGGTCAGCGGACGCGTGGTCGAGCAGATCGTGCGGCCGACCGGACTCGTCGACCCCGAGGTGATCGTGAAGCCGACGAAGGGGCAGATCGACGACATCATCGCGCTCGTCAACGACCGTGTCGAGGCCGGCGAGCGCGTGCTCATCACGACGCTCACGAAGA
>JBIIHV010000115.1:0-5909 GCA_044235415.1 Ilumatobacteraceae bacterium
TGAGCAGCAGGCACCGCGTCACCGGCTCCGGGAGCCGCCGACCGCCGACGACCACGAAGCCGAGCACCTTGAACGCATAGGCGCCGAGCGACAACCACGCGACGAGCCACCACGACACGTCAGGACACCGGTTCCGCGGGGGGCGTCGATAGTCCCGTGAAGATCGCCGCCCCCGCGGCGAGCACCGGCAACCCGACCGGCGCGAACGGCACGAGCGCGAGGCAGATCGCGGCGCCGAGCACCGCGGCCCGCCGACCCTGCCGCGTGGCGAGGTGCGGGGCGAGCATCGCCACGAACGCCGCGGTGAACGCGACGTCGAGCCCCCAGCGCTGCGGGTCGATGGCGCCGCCGATCAGTGCGCCTGCCAGCGTGCCGAGGTTCCAGCACGTGAACAGCGCGATAGCCGTGCTCCAGAACGCGATCGACGCGAGGCGGCGGTCGCGCTGGGCCGTCATCATCGCGGTCGTCTCGTCGATGACGAACTGCGCCGCCACCAGGCGCAGGGGCAGCCGCCCCCCGAACCGCGGCGCGAGCACCAGCCCGTAGACGCCGTTGCGCGCCGCCAGCAGCAACGAGCCGCCGAGCGCGGCACCGAGGCCTCCACCGGCCGCGACGACGCTCATCGCCGACATCTGCGACGCGCCCGTGAAGGTCGCGAGGCTGAGCACGCACGCCTGCAGCACGCTCGCGCCCGCGCCCACGGCCAGCACCCCGAACGACAGCGCGAACACGCCCGTCGCGGCGCTCAGCGTCAGGCTGGCCGCGAGCACGCGCCGGACGTCCGGCCCGATCCGCGGCACTCAGGCACCAGCCGATCGGAGCATCTCGTCGGCGGCGGTCCACGGGTCGGTCCGGCGCTCGCCGACCGCCGCGACGAATCCATCCCAGCGATCGCCGGTGCACAGCTCGCGGGCGCGCTCCTCGATGCGCCGTCCGACGATCTCGCGCAGCTCCGTCTGCAGCCTGAAGCGGCGACGCTCGGCGAGCACGCCGCTCGACGTCGCCCAGTCGCGGTGCCGCTCGACCTCGGCCCACAGGTCCGCAACCCCGGCACCATCGACCGCGGACGTCTCGACGATCGGCGGCCGCCACTCGCCGTGCTCGGACATGTCCAGCATCGCCTCGAGGTCGCGCCTCGTCGCGTCCGCACCGGGACGGTCGGCCTTGTTGATGGCGAAGACGTCGGCGATCTCCATCAGCCCCGCCTTGTTGGCCTGCACCGCGTCGCCCCATCCGGGGTTAACGACGACGACCGTCGTGTCGGCCTTGCCGACGATCTCGACCTCCACCTGTCCGACGCCCACCGTCTCGACGACGATCCACGGCCGACCGGCCGCATCGAGCACGCGGATGGCCTCGCTCGTCGCAAGCGACAGCCCGCCGAGGTGCCCGCGCGTCGCCATGCTGCGGATGAACACGCCCACGTCGGTCGCATGGTCCTGCATGCGCACCCGGTCGCCGAGGATGGCACCGCCGGTGTACGGCGACGACGGATCGATCGCCAGTACCGCCACGGTCTCGCCACGGGCCCGCAGGTGCGCGATCAGCGCACTGGTCAGCGTGCTCTTGCCGGCGCCGGGGGCGCCGGTAATGCCGACAACGTGTGCCGACCCGCCGCGCGGCGACACGAGACGACCGACCTCGCGGGACTGCGGTCCGCCGCGCTCGACGATGGTGAGCAACCGCGCAAGGGCGCCACGGTCGCCGGCGCGGGCCTGCTCGAGCAGCGTGGATGGGTCGGTCGACCTGGGCGCCACGCGCCTAGACCGCCACGACCTCGGTCACGCCGTCGACGCGGTCGCGCATGATGCGCTCGATGCCGGCCTTGAGCGTCTGGTCCGACGCCGGGCACGTGCCGCATGCGCCGATCAACGACACCGTGACCACGCCGGTCTGCTCGTCGACGTCGCGCAACTCGATGTCGCCGCCGTCGGCGTGCAGCACGGGTCGGATGACCTCGATCGTCTCCTCGACCCGCTGCCTGATGCCCACTTCGACCTCTCTCCGCTCGCGCGACAGCCCCTACGATACGGCGGTGCTCGCGCACCAAGGTGGCTGGGACGAGATTCTGCTCGTCGCGGCGCCCATCGCCATGATCGTGCTCGTGCTCTGGCGCGCGACCCGTGCGGCTGAGCGCAGGGAGGTCGCGGGCGACGAAGCCGGCGCCCCCGCTAACGGTCCGTCGGCTCCCGACTGACCGTCGCGCCGATCGCGCGCAGCCGACCGACGAGATCGTCGTATCCGCGGTCGATGTGGTGCACCTGGTCGATCGACGTCGTGCCCTCGGCGGCGAGCCCGGCGACCACGAGCGCCGCGCCCGCGCGGATGTCGGGAGCGCTCACCTCCGCGCCGCACAGCCGCTCGACGCCGCGCACCACCGCGTGGTGGCCGTCGATGCGCACGTCGGCACCCATCTTCGCCAGCTCGTCGACGTAGCGGAAGCGTCCCGGATACAGGTTCTCGGTGGCGATGCCCGTGCCGTCGGCGACCGCGAGCATGCCGACCAGGAGCGGCTTGTAGTCGGTGGCGATGCCGGGATACGGCAGCGTCGCGAAGTCGATCGACCTCAGGCGCGTTCCGCACGACGCACGCAGGCCGCCCTCCGACGGCTCGATCACCACGCCCATCTCGGCGAACCGGTTCAGCAGCATCTCCATGTGGTCGGCACGCGCGCCTCGGACCTCCACGTCGCCGCCGCACGTCGCGACCGCGGCGATGTACGTGGCGGCCTGCACGCGGTCGGCGACCACCTCGTGGTCGGCGGCGCGCAGCGAGCCGGGCTCGGTGCCGGTGACGACGAGGCGGTCGGTGCCGACGCCCTCGATCGAGGCACCCATGGATGCGAGCATCGCGCACAGGTCGCCGATCTCGGGTTCGCGGGCCGCGTTGTCGATCACCGTGGTCCCGCGCGCGAGCACGGCCGCGGTCAGCAGGTTCTCGGTCGCCCCGACGCTCGGGAACCGCAGCAGGACCTCCGCGCCGCGCAGCCGCGGCGCCACCGCGCGCACGTCCTCGGGACCCAGCGCGAACTGCGCCCCCATCGCGCTCAGCCCGGCGACGTGGAGGTCGATCGGCCGCGACCCGAAGTCGTCGCCGCCGGGCATGCCGATCTGCGCGCGCCCGTGCCGGGCGAGCAGCGGTCCCAGCACGTTGACCGACGCACGGATGCGGTCGACCAGGTGGAACGGCGCAACCGGCGACACGTCACCGGAGTTGACGATGGCGATCTCGTGCGGGGACGGCCGCTCGCAGCGCAGGCCCATCGCGCCGAGCAGTTCGCACATCACCGGGACGTCCGTGATGTCCGGGACGTTCGTCAACCGGTACTCGCCCTCGGCGAGCAGGGTCGCGGCCATGAGCTTGAGCACCGAGTTCTTCGCTCCCGGCACATCCACCGTCCCCGCGAGCGGACCCGAGCGTTCGACGACGATGCGCATGGACCTCTCAGTATGCTCGCGCGGTGCCCCGGGTCGCGTGGCGGGCGCTCCGCCCCCAGTCGCTGACCCCGCACCAGGTGCGGGTGCTCGCGCTGCTGTGGCTCGCGTGCCTGCCGGCCTCGTTCGTCAACACGATCTTCACGCAGACCGTCGCGTTCGCATCCGACGAATTCGGGGTCGGAGCCGCCGGGCAGGGCGTCGGCGCCGCCGTCGTGCGCCTGGGCATCGTGCTGATGCTGCCGCTCGCCGCACTCGCGGATCGCGTCGGTAGGCGGCGCCTCATCGTCGCGATGGCGTGGTGCGCACCGGTCGCCGCAGCCACCGGTGCGTTGTCGCCGAGCTTCGGCGTGCTCGTCGCGACGCAGACCGTCGCCCGGCCCCTCGGCATCGCCCTCAGCGTGTTCGTCATCGTCGCCGCCACCGAGGAAATGGGCAGCGACGCGCGCGCGTGGGCGCTCGGCGTCCTCGCGCTCGGCAGCGGGCTCGGCGCCGGTTCGGCCGTCGCCGCACTGCCGCTCGCCGGCATCTCGCCGCAGTCGTGGCGGTGGACCTACGTCGTCGGGCTCGCATGGCTGGCCGTCGCCGCGGTGGTGACGCGCTCCCTGCCAGAAACACGGCGCTTCGAGTCGCTGCAGTCGGGTTCCGCCACCGAGGCGACGGCGATCGACCGCGGGCGACTCGCCGTGCAACTGATCGCCGCAGCGCTCGTCAACGTGTTCATCGCCGCGACCTCCGTCTTCCAGGTGCGCTACCTCACCGACGTGCGCGGCTTCAGCGCCGCGCGCGCGGCGCTGTTCACCATCGTCACCGCCGCACCGGCCTCGGTCGCACTCGTCGCCGGCGGCCGGCTGGCCGACCGACGTGGCCGCAGGGTGGTCGCCGCCGCGTCGACCGCGGCAGGTGCCGCACTGCTCGCATCGGCGTTCGTCGTCGGCGGGTGGGCGATGTGGGCGCTCGCGGTGGCGGGCGGCGTCGCGCTCGGTCTCGCCTACCCCGCGATGGCGGTCTTCCGCGGCGAGCTGTTCCCCACGGCGCGTCGCAACGTCGCATCGGCGACGATCACCACCGCGTCGCTCGTCGGCGGCAGCCTCGGACTCGTCGCCGCGGGCGCGGCCATCGACGCCGGCACCGCGTATGGCACCGTCATGTGGTGGCTGGCCGCCGGCCCCATCGCCGTCGCCGTGCTCGTGCTCGCCGCCTTTCCCGAGACGGCGATGCGGGAACTCGAGGAGATCAACCCACCCGGAGGCGACCGACCCACTCCGCAATGACCGACGCAACGTCGGCGTCGCGGCCACGGAGGTCGTGCCGCACGCCGTCGAGCAGGCACAGTTCGGGCCGCACCGCTGGGAGGGCGGTCGCCGCGCGCAGTTCGTCCGGCGAGCCGAACTCGTCGCGGGTGCCACTGACGAAGAGCGACGGCACCGCGACCGACGGCAGGTGGCCGGTGCGCAGCCGGTCGGGCTGCTTCGGCGGGTGGAGCGGGTAGGCGACGCACACCAGCCCCGCGACGTCGAGGCCCTCCGCGACGGCCATCGAGCACATCCGGCCGCCCATCGACCGGCCGCCAACGACGATCGACCCCGTCCCGCACCCCAGTCGGTGCGCAAACCCGCGCGCCTCCTCCACGACGCAGTGCACGAGCACGTCGGCGCGGTCGGGGAAGCGCCGCCCCTCCCGGCGGTAGGGAAAGTCGCACCGCGCGACCGGCAGCGGCGCGAGGGCGCGCTCGACTTCGACGAGCGACGGGTGCGCAGACGACGACCCCGCGCCGGGGAAGAGCAGGACGCCGGCGACCGTCACGAACCCAGCAGCACCCGCCGCGCCTCGCCGAGGTCCTCGATTGCGCGGCTCGCCGCACGCTCGTCGCCACCATGGTCGGGGTGCGCACGGCGCAGCCCGTCGCGGAACCTCGCCTGGATCTCCCGCTTCGACGGCCGCACGGTGCCCTCCGGAAAGCCCAGCACCTCGAGCGCCCAGGCGCGTGGGTCTGCGAGCGCGGAGATCGACGAGGCACCACCACCGGCGAGCCATGCGACGAACCCCTCGTCGAGCGGGCCGCGCCACGTCATCGCGCGGGAGAGCAGCGACGCGAGCCGCCGCCGCACCGACTGGTCGAGCCGCTCCAGTACGTACACCGACGCGAGCACCTGCTGCAGCGGCGAGTCCTTCTCGTCGAAGACGAAGCGCACGCGTTCCCCGTCGCCGACGAGCTGGTGCACGCTCCGGGCGAGTCCGTGCCGGTCGGCCTGGAACCGGTGGCGCAGGCGCGGCTGCACGACGCGCTCGCCGCGCTCCACCTGGTGCAGCAGCCGGTGCACGTCGGGCACGAGCTCCTCGTCGACCCCCGGCAGGTGCGCCGCGACGACGCCACCGAGCAGGATGCCACCGAGCCCCGGCGCGGGCTCCACGGGCAGGTCCACGTCGCCGAGGGCGAGTCTCCGCGTCGGCGTGTACGGGCGCGAGTGCCAG
>JBIIHV010000116.1:0-5889 GCA_044235415.1 Ilumatobacteraceae bacterium
CATGCCCGACGGCAACCCGTCCACCTCGACCGTCGCAACGCCGTCGAGCGACACCACGGTGAGGAACCCCCTCCCCACCCGTACGCTCGCACCTGCCGGGATGCCAAACCACCCCGTCAACGGGTCTTGGCGCTGCTGGACCGCGCCGCCGCGGCGACGGGACGCGTGCACTCGCAGCATCGGCGGCGCGTCCGTCGCGTCGTAGGACAGGAACCACTCGTTGCGTCCCTGCACAGCCCGTAGCGCACGCACTCCGCCGGAAGTGGAGTTCGGCGCAAGCTCCGCGCGCACCGGTCCGGCGGCATCCGCCCGCAGCACCGTCGTCGCATCGGGCGTGAGGTACCCCAGCGCCCGCAGCATCACGGGGTTGAGGAACCCCGATCCGCTGCCCATGAGGTCGTCGCCGCCGTACTCGTCGCCGCGCGACTTCTTCGCGGCCGACGACGCGCACAGTGGCGCGAGGAGCGCACCGCAGTTCTCGGTCGTCGTGTGGATGAGGCCGAGGTTGTGGCCGGGCTCGTGGGCCAACGCGATGCCGGCACTCTCGAGCCCCTGCATCTAGTCGACCCACACGTGCCGGCCGTGGTGCGTGGCCTGCCCGCCCACCCAGCATCCCTCCCCGACCATTAATCCGATGAGGTGGCCGTCGCGCTTCGGCTGGAAGCCGATCGCCCGGCCGACCTCGCTGGCGACGGGAATGCGGCACGGCATTCCGGGGCGCTCGACCCGCACGATCGACCCGAGGACGAAGGTCAGGGCGCCCGAGGAGTACGACAACCACTTCGTCCGCGTCACCTCGACCATCTGCGCGATCTCCTCGTCCGTCGGCGGGGTCGCCGGGCCAGTGGTGAGCACCGCGATCGTCAACGGCCGCGTGACGGGCGCCACTGCATGCGCGGCGGGAGTGGCCAGGCTTGGGCCAGCGACCGCGGCGACGAGCAAGAGGACCGCGGCACGACCGATGCGCCCCCATCCGGTCGGACCATGGAATCCCGGGGACTGCATCGAGTCAGTCTTGCCCACCAGCCGCACTGTGCGATAGTCCCGACTGACCTCACCCGCGTCGCCTTTGGGTGGGCGTTGAGGGACTCGAACCCCCGACCCTCTCCTTGTAAGGGAGATGCTCTCACCAACTGAGCTAAACGCCCGAATGATCGGACAGGTTAGGGACGAATTCGACTGCTGTCTGCCTTCCCTCAGTCGAGAGCAGTCGCCCTCGCCGCGCTCTTCTCCACGATGCGACGAATCGACGCAGGCAAGTCGCGCATCTGGCGGGGCGTCAACGCGGCCGCCTGCTCGGGCGACATCGAACGCACCTGGGCGGCACTGAGGGCGCCAACCTGCAGGGGCGTCATCGCCGCGAATCCCGACGGCGGGATTGCTGCCACCTGTGCCGGGTTCAAGAATTCAATTACTCCCCTGTTCAGTGCGGCAACCTGCGCCGGCTGCAAGGCCGCCATCGACGATGGCCGCATGACCGCAATCTGCGCCGGCCTGATCGCGGCGACCACCGCAGGCCGAAGAGCAGAAACCTGTTCTGGCTTGATGGCAGCCATTGCACGCGGCGGGATCGCCACCATCTGTGCCGGACGGAGCGCGGCCACCGAACCGATGGACATTGCCGACATCTGTGTCGCGCGCAGGTTGGCGAGGGCCGACGGCGGGATCGCCGCCAGTTGCTGCGGGTTGAGCGCCCCGACCACCTCGGGTGCAAGGCGATTCACCTGTGATGCATTGATGCTGCGCAACTGACTGGGCTCGAACGCCGGCACGTCCTCGGCACGAATCGCACCCGCGTCGAAACCGGGCTGGTTCGGCGAAATCGGACGCGGCCTCGCCTCCCGCGCGCCCTCCGGTGCTGCGGGGGTCGACGGCGACGGCTCGGCGGCAACCGGACCGCCAGACGCCGGGGGCGCGGACTCCACCACCTCGGCAGACGACGGTGGCGGAGACCCTGCATCCCCACCGGTCGAGTAGCTCGCGATGAAGGCGTCCGACGTAAAGGCGTTGGTCGTCGACGAACGCTCGACGGTTCCGGCCCCGGAGTCGAAGTCGACCGTCGCGGTGAATCCGCCCGTGACGTACACGAGCCCGGAACCACTGACCGCGACGCCGCCCGCGTTGTCGGCGTAGGTCCCGCCGAACCCGTGTGCCCACTGGAAGGTTCCATCGGACGAGTTCAAGCCCATGGCGAAGATGTCGTCGTTGTCCCACATTCCGCAGCAGTTCGGCGAATGCCCCAGCAACGACGTCCCCGCACCCGGATCGAAGTCTCCGGCGGACGCGTAGGTCCCCGTGATGAAGACCCCGCCCGAGGCGTCCACCGCGATCCTCTTGCCCTCGTCGTCGCTTGGCACGCTGCCAAACGCCTTTGCCCAGGCGTAGTTTCCGCTCGAGTCCAGCTTGGTGACGAAGACGTCCCGCTCGCCGGTTGACACAACCGTCGGGGTAAAGCCGACCGAAATGTCGAAGTTGAAGTCCGCACCTCCGCTCATGCTGCCGGTGACATAGACGCTGCCGGACGAATCCACCGCCACATCCTGCGACGTCAACCCGGAGTCGCCGACGAACCGGGCGACCCGTTGGAACGACCCGCTCGAACCGTACTTCGCCACGAAGGAGCACGAGCCACGACACGGCGCGAGTCCCGTGCCGGAATTCTCCAACGTTCCCCCCGAGGCAAGGTATTCCATGAAGTACATCTCGTCATCGAATCCGCCCGTCACGTAGAAGTTGCCGGACGCATCGACGGTCACGCCGGTCACCACATCGTCGCCGGCACTGGTGAACCGCTTGACGAGGACGAAGTTGCCGTTCGAATCCAACTTCGACACGTACCCGTCCCGAAAGCCCGAGGCGAAGATCAGCCCCGTCTCCCCGGCGCCCGGATCGAAGTCGGCGGGAGGCGCACAGCAATCACCCCTGAACCAGCCGCCGCTGATGACGTTTCCCGCACTGTCAACGGCGATCGACAGTCCCCGCGTTCCCCCGCCACCCCCCAGAGGCTTGGCCCACGCCAGGTCGCCGGCGGCGGTCAACTTGAGGACGAAGGCCGTTGGAATGCCCTCCGACGCGGGGTTGAGGATCGACGTCCCCGGACCCGGATCGAAGTCGATGGGCCCCCCGAAATAGCCCGTCACGTGGACGTTGCCGGATGCATCGACCGCCACCGACTCCGCCTGGGGGTTGTTGCCGAGCGAGTCGCCAAACGTCTTCACCCAGATGAGATCGCCCGAGGCGCTGCTCTTCGAGACGAAGATGTCCTGGTCGGGGCTCACTCCGGTGCGGCTAGCGGTTCCCGCTCCGGGGTCGAGGTCGGCCGTGCCGCTGAATGTGCCCACCATGATGATGTTCCCCGACGCGTCGACGGCGACGTCTGCGGCCCGGTCGAACCAGCCTCCGCCGAACGTAAGGGCCGCCACCGACGCACCCGGCGTCGCCAAGGATGTCGGCGAGGCGACGGACCATGTCGCGACCACCACGGCGAGGACTGACGCGAGTCTCGGACCACGACATCTGACGGCTTTCATTCCCGGACGCTACTCCGGTGCTTCCCGGGGCCAAAACTCGCCCCTCATGGCTGCGGCCGTGCCGACGCCGCCGCGCTCCCACGCCTGACGGTCAGCCGGGGCCGCCCCCACCCCAGTCGTCCATCGCACCGAGCGACCCGAACCCGCCGTAGTCGCGATCGCGCGACGACGAACGAGAACCCCCGTACGTACCGCGACCCGTGGACCGCGACCGGTCGGAGGTCGTCGCAGAGGACGCGCGACGCCGACCGCGTGCGTGCCCCACGACGAAACCGATGACCCCCGCGATGCCGACCCCAAGAATGAATTCCATCACGCGAACCTACCCACGGGGCGTCGCTGGGATTCTGACCAACCGGTACCGGTCGCCTCAGTCGTCGTACCCGACCCGACCCTCACCACCCATTCCCGGCGTTGCGCGCAGCCCCGCCACGAGGGTCGCAACCTCCGCGTCGGTCAGACGGGCCTCGGGGTGGAGGCCAAAACGGGTGAAGTACGCCGGCGGCATGCTGCCGTCGAGGATGACCTCGATGGTCTCGTCGAAACCGCGCCGGGATGTCACGAACTCCGAATAGTTCACCTCCGAGCGGCCCCCCGACACGTGCGACGCCACCATCCACGAGATCGGTGCGACGTCGGCATAGGAGGGATAGACGACCTCGTTCGAGTGGCAGCCGAAGCAGGCACGGACCATCAGTTCGCGCGTCTCGGGCGTCGCCCATGCCGGCTCCCCCGTGACGGGCGGGTTGGAATGGCTCTTGCCGTACGGCACGAGCTGGATCAGGCCGAACACCGCAACAACCGAGAACGTCGCAGACGCGAGGATCCCGGCCTGGCGCGCACGCGGCGAAGAAGCCCGATTGGCGATGCGGTTCGTCCCCCACGCTCCCGCCGCGACGGCAACCGGCAGCCCGGCGGCCGCCCATGGCGGCATGCCGACGACGAGGCTGAACGCAAGCCAGATCGCGAGCGCGCCGGCGAGCAACGCCGACGACACCGGGTTCGTCCGCGACGCCGACCACAGGGACAGGATCCGTGCGCGCAACGCGGGAAGCATGGCCCGACGCTACCCCTGTGCGAGAATCATGTCCATGCGCCTCCACGACGAACGCCATGGCAGCCACCGGTCGGGGTGGCTGCG
The DNA here is from genome assembly GCA_044235415.1 of Ilumatobacteraceae bacterium. GTDB lineage: Bacteria > Actinomycetota > Acidimicrobiia > Acidimicrobiales > Ilumatobacteraceae > UBA3006. Next base: position 4,672 of record JBIIHV010000116.1, read on the forward strand.
CGCATCCGTGCTTGGCGCCAATGACGGCATCATCTCGACGGCGTGCCTCATCCTCGGCGTCGCGGCCGCCGATGCAGGGCGGGACGCCATTCTCACGTCGGGCGTCGCCGGTCTGGTCGCCGGTGCGGCGTCGATGGCCCTGGGCGAATACGTGTCGGTCAGCTCGCAGCGCGACAGCGAACGCGCCGACATCCGCAAGGAGATGTGGGAGCTCGAGCACCAACCCGACCACGAGCTCGACGAGCTGACCGCAATCTTCGCCGCGAAGGGGCTCTCCCCCGATCTTGCGCGAACCGTCGCCACGGAGCTGACCTCGAAGGACGCGCTTCGCATCCACCTCGCGGAGGAGCTTGGCATCACCGAGCTCACCACCGCGCGGCCGCTGCAGGCGTCCGTCAGCTCGGCGCTCGCCTTCGCCATCGGGGCCGGCATCCCGTTGCTGGCAGCGGCACTGGCCAGCGACGGCACCCGAATTCCGGTCACCATTGGCGTGGTGGTCGCCGCGCTCGTCGCGCTCGGGTTCTCGGGCGCCCGCGTCGGCGGGGCATCCGCGCGGCGGCCGATCGTGCGCGTGGTGATCGGTGGCATGGTCGCCATGGCCGTCACCATGGCGATCGGCTCGCTGTTCGGCGCCGCGATCGCCTAGAGGCTGCCACCTCGGGCGGCGGCGTCCGACCTCAGCGACGACGCAGTTGCAGCAGCATCCGCAGCGCAACACCCGAGATCAGCACGGCGAACGAGACGTTCGCGACTGCGACGGGCATCAGCGCCGATACGAATCCGCCTGCAACGGCAGCCAGCGCGCCCGACCCACCGATGACCGCGGCAGCACGGAGGTTTGCATTGTCGTTCCTGCGGTTGCGCCAAGTGCCGATCAGCGCGGTTGGCAGGATGACGGCGAGCGATGTGCCCTTGGCATCGAGCGGCAGGAATCCGGCGAACAGCACCAATGCCGGCACCATGACGATTCCTCCCCCGACGCCGAGCATCCCCGACACGAGACCGGCGAACAGCCCCGTCGCCGCGACGAAGAGGATCGTGCGCCAACCGAGCGACCCGTCCCCTCCCCCGCCCGGAGACAAGAACATCCGCACGGCCGTCGACGCGAGCAATGCGGCGAATGCCACCGTGAGGGTGCGAAGCGGCAGCCGCTGCAACAGCGCGGTTCCCGCAACGGCGCCGAGCACCGACCCACCGACGAGGACCCCTGCCACCAGC
>JBIIHV010000008.1:0-17859 GCA_044235415.1 Ilumatobacteraceae bacterium
TGGATGAGCGCGAGCAGCAGGTGCACCGGCCGAATGGCGTCGTGGCCGAGCGACTCCGCCTCGATGCCCGCGTAGGACAGCACCTTTCGTGCGTCTGGCGACATGCCGTCGGCCGAGGGGGCCGCAGCGGACGCCGCCGGCGGCAGGTTCGTCAGCGACCGGCGGAGCGCGGAGCGATGGGGGAACTTCCAGCGCTGGTCGCCGATGATCCGGGCCACGATCGATTCGAGGGTCACGCCCGAGCCTTCGAGCGCACGCACGATCGCCGAGTCGCCCGAGAGCAGCAGGGCAATGACGACGTGGCGCTGCTCGACGAGCGGCTCGTTCATCGTGCGGGCAACCTGGGCGGCCCGTGCGAGGACGAGCAGCGACTGCTCGTCGAGCCGATCGAATGCGTCGGCGCTCATGCGTGCACCGGAGGGCACTCCAGCAGCAGGGCCTGCAGCGCGAGCTCCTCGTTGGCGTTGAGGGCGAGGGCCGAAGCAGCCTCGTGCACGCGTGCCACGGCACCAAGGTACTGGTCGGCGCGCGGATCGCCGGGCTCCTCCCGCAGCGCCGTGAGGTACGTGGCCGCGATGGCGCGGAGGCCCGCGCGCAGTTCGTCCGTGCGGTGCTTGCGCAGCTGGCGCTTGTGGCGATCGGCGAGCGAGCGCCGACCGCTGCCGCGCTCCCCGGCCATCGCCACGCGCTCCTCGAGCTCGGCGAGCTCGCGCGCCTGCTGCGCTGCGAGCGGCGCGGCTGCGGCTTCGATGCGCTGCATCAGCTCGTCCACGATCGATGCGACGCGCGACCCCGAGCCGTCGAGGTGGCGCGGTACCGCGGCAAAGGCCTCCTCTCGGGCCACGGCCTGCGGATCGTCGGCGAGCAGCGTGGCGCGCTCCAGGTTGCCCTCGGCCATGCGCGCGATCGCGGCCGCGGCGTCCGCGGGCGTGCCGCGTGCGACGAGCGCACCGGCGACCACCGCGTCGTCGAGCCGCGCAAACGTCACCACCACGCAGCGCGAGGCGATCGTGGCGAGCGCGGGGACGAGCTGGTCGGCGAGCAGGATGAACGCGGTCGACTCCGCCGGCTCCTCGATGGTCTTGAGCAGCCGCACCGCCGCGGAGTCGCGCATCAGGTGGACCTCGTGGATGACGATCACCTTGCGGCCGCCGCCGGCCGCGGTGGTCGACGCGAGCTGGATGACGCGCTCAGCCTCCTCCTTGTCGACGGCGGCGCCCTCGCGCAGCACGTCGATCACGGCGGGGTGCGAGCCGTGCGCGATCAGCGACGCGGTCCGCTCGGACGGCTCGGGTCCGTCGACGAGCAGCGAGGCGAACGCGCGGGCGGCGGCCTCCTTGCCGCAGCCCTCGGGGCCGACGAAGAGGTAGGCGTGCACGGGTTGCGACGCGAGGTGAGTCAGGCGCCCGACTGCGGCGTCCTGGCCGACGACGGCGCCCCACACCGCGGTGCTCATGCGATCCCCATCCGCTCGCGCACCGTCGCGAGGATCGTCGCCTGCAGCTCGTCCTTGGGCGGCGTGCCGTCGACCACGGCGAACCTGCCGGGCTCGGCCGCCGCCATCGAGCGGAAACCCGCGAGCACGCGGCCGAAGAACGCCCGGTCCTCGCGCTCGAAGCGGTCGAGGTCGCGCTTCTTCATCCGTTCCGCGAGCAGCTCCATGGGCACGTCGATCAGCACCACGAGGTCTGGCCACGTGCCGTCGAGCGCCCAGTCGTTGATGCGCCGCACCTCGGCCTCGCCGAGCCCTCGCCCGTGTCCCTGGTAGGCGAGCGAGGAATAGACGCTGCGGTCGCTCACCACGTGCCGACCCGCGGCGAGCGCGGGGCGCACCACCTCGGCGACGTGCTGCGCGCGGTCGGCGGCCATCATCAGCGCCTCGGCGCGCGGCGAGAGCGAGGTGTTCGCAGGGTCGAGCATCGCGGCGCGCAGCGCAGCACCGACGGGGGTGCCGCCGGGCTCGCGCGTGGCCACGGCGCCGAGCGACTCCGCGAGCCGTGCGACGTGCGTCGACTTGCCGCATCCCTCGAGTCCCTCGAAGGCGACGTACCTCGCGGCTCCCACGAGGTGGGGTTCTAGCAGCAGATTGTCGCAGGGGTAACCTTCGCCGAGATGAGCCAGCAGACGATCCAGCTGCTCGAGATCGCCCTCGTGGCACTGGTGTTTGCGGCGGCGATCCTGCGGCTGTCGCGCCGCCAGCTGATCTCGTTCCGCTACACGATCGGGTGGCTCGCGCTGTGCGGCGTGGCGCTGCTCGCGGGCCTCCTCATTCCCGTCGTCGGTCCGGTGGCGAGGTGGATGCAGGTGGACGAGTTCACGCTGGTCGCCGCGGTCGCCGTGGTGCTGCTGATCGCCGTGTGCATCCAGCTCTCCATCAGCATCTCCGGTCTGCAGCGCCAGGTGCAGAAGCTGGGCGAGGACATCGCGATCCTCCGGGAGGACGCCGTTCGGCGGCCGTCGGATGACCGCTAGGCCGCTCGTCGTCATTCCCGCGCTCAACGAGGGCAGGTCGGTCGGCGGCGTCGTGCGCGCGGTGCGCGCCGAGGGCTTCGACGTCGTCGTCGTGGACGACGGATCGAGCGACGACACGGGCGCGCGCGCACGCGAGGCGGGGGCGACGGTGCTCACCCTGCCGGTGAACATGGGCGTCGGTGGCGCGTTGCGCTGCGGATTCCGCTTCGCGGTCGAACGCGGCTACGGCGCGGCCATCCAGTGCGACGCGGACGGCCAGCACGAGCCGCGACTGCTGCGCGCGTTGGTCGACACGGCCGAGCGCGACGGGGCACACCTGGTGATCGGCAGCAGGTTCCTCGAGGGTGCGTCGCGGCCGCCCACCGGAGCTGCCCGTCGCCTCGCCATGTGGTACCTCGCGCGCATCGCGTCGGCTGCCGCGGGCACGCGCCTCACCGACGTGACGTCGGGGTTCCGGCTGTTCCAGGGCGAGCTGCTCGTCAACTTCGCGCGCAACTTCCCCTCGTACTGGCTGGGCGACACGTTCGAGGCCACGTACGTCGCGGGCCGTGCCGGCTACCGCGTCGTCGAGATTCCGGTGTCGATGCAGGAGCGCGAGCACGGAACATCGTCGGCATCCAACCGCGCCGCGGTCATCATGATCGCCAAGGCGCTGCTCACCGCGCTGCTCGGCCTGCACATGCCGCTCCCGCGGCCGCGCACCGCTACGCGATCCCGACCCTGATGATCGTCGGCCCCACGGCCGACAGCGGCATGTTGCGCCCGTTGAGGATGGTGCGCGGGTTGCCGAAGCGGGCCGCGTCGTACTGCGAGTACTCGGCGTGGTCGGCCTGGATGACCGCCGCGTCGAGCGGCGCACCCTGGGGCAGAGGCTCGAACCCGATGTGCCGCAGCTCGTCGTCGCCGTACATCGGGTCGTGCACGAACACCGTCGCGCCGCGCGCCTCGAGGCCCTTGACGGTGGGGAACACGCCCGAGAACGCGTCCTCCTTCACGCCGCCGCGGTACGACGCGCCGAACACGCCGACGCGCTGTCCGTGCAGCGGTCCGTGCGCGCGCTCGAGCTGCTCGATGCAGTACTCGGGCATCTGCCAGTTCGCCTCGCGCGCGGCGCGCACGACGGTGGCCTCGGGGTCGTTCCAGAGGTACATCTGCGGGTAGATCGGGATGCAGTGGCCGCCCACGGCGATGCCGGGCGAGTGGATGTGGCTGTAGGGCTGCGAGTTGCACGCCTCGATCACCTGGTTGACGTCGATGCCGCTGCGCGCCGCGAAGCGGGCGAACTGGTTGGCAAGGCCGATGTTGACGTCGCGGTAGGTCGTCTCGGCGAGCTTGGCCATCTCGGAGGCTTCGCTGGTGCCGAGGTCCCACACGCCGTTCGGCCGGCGCAGGTCGTCGCGCGGATCGAAATCGAGCACGGCCTCGTAGAACGCCTTGGCGGCGCTGCCGCACGCCGGCGTCACGCCTCCGACGAGCTTCGGGTAGCGGCGCAGGTCGGCAAAGACGCGGCCGGTGAGCACCCGCTCGGGGCTGAATGCGAGGTGGAAGTCGGTGCCCGCCTCGAGCCCGCTGCCCTCGCGCAGCATCGGCGCGAACCTCGTGCGCGTCGTGCCGACGGGCAGGGTGGTCTCGTACGACACGAGTGCCCCGCGCTGCAGGCCGCGTCCGATGTCCCTCGTCGCCGAGTCCATCCACCCGAAGTCGGGGGTGCCCTGCGCGTCGACGAACAACGGGACGACGACGACCACGGCTTCCGACTCGGCGACCGCAGCCGCCGTGTCGGTGGTGGCGGTCAACCTGCCGGAACCGACCACCTCGGCGAGCGCCTCCTGCAGCATCGCCTCGCCGGGGAACGGCTCGGTCGCGGCGTTCACCAGCTCGACCGTGCGCGGATTGACGTCGCAGCCGGTGACGTGGTGGCCCTTGCGCGCGAACTGCACGGCGAGCGGCAGGCCGATCTTGCCGAGGGCGACGACCGCGATGCGCATGCCGGTTGCGAGGCTACTACCGCGCCGATTTGTGACGGCCTCCGGGGCGGTCGACCGCCGTTGCGACCGTGGTTGAATGGGCGGGTGATCGTGACGAGCGTCGTCGGCGCGCGGCCGCAGTTCGTCAAGCTCGCTCCCGTGCACTCGGCGCTCGTTGCCGCGGGCCACGAGCACCGCATCGTGCACACGGGCCAGCACTACGACCACGACATGTCCGACCAGTTCTTCGCCGAGTTCGGCATCCCCCAGCCCGACGTCAACCTCGGCGTGGGGTCGTCGTCGCACGCGAAGCAGACCGCTGCGATGTTGACGGGCATCGAGGACGTGCTGTCGGGCGCCCGTGGCGACTGGGTGCTGGTGTACGGCGACACAAACTCGACGCTGGCCGCGGCGCTCGTGGCGGCGCGCCTGATGCAGCCGCTCGCGCACCTCGAGGCGGGACTGCGCTCGTTCAACCGGGCGATGCCGGAGGAGCAGAACCGCATCGTCGCCGACCACCTGAGCGACCTGTTGCTGGCCCCAACCGGGTCGGCGATGGAGCAGCTCGCCCGCGAGGGGCTCGCCGCGAAGTCGGCGATGGTGGGCGACGTCATGGCCGACGTGTGCCTCTCGGTTCGCGACTCGGTCGTCGCCGCCGGCGACGTTCCCTCGCACGGGCCGTACCTCCTGGCGACGATCCACCGCCAGGAGAACACCGACGATCCCGCGCGGCTGCGGATGCTCGTCGACGTGCTCGGCCGATCGCCCCTGCCGGTGCGGCTGCACGCGCACCCTCGGTTGACGGCGAAGTTCGAGCACGCGGGCATTTCGTCGCTGCCCGGCAACGTCGCCGTGCTGCCGCCGCTCGGCTACCGCGACCTCGTGGCCGCGGTGCTCGGCAGCGCGGGCGTCGTCACCGACTCGGGCGGTCTGCAGAAGGAGGCGTTCCTCCTCGCGCGACCGTGCCTGACGTTGCGCAACGAGACCGAGTGGACCGAGACGCTCGAGGGCGGATGGAACCGCCTGCTCGGGGGCGACACCACGTTCCCCGCCGGGTTCCCCGATGCGGGGCTCGATGCCGCGTCGCGCGGCGAGCCGTTCGGCGACGGCAGGGCGGCGCACCGCGTGGTCGAGGCGCTCGCGCGCGGTGCGCGCCGACATGCCTAGGCCGGATGCGGCCGTCGAGGCGCGCCTCCGTGCATCGATCGCGCTGATGTCGGGCAACCCGGCGTTGCTCGCTGCGGCGGACGAGTCGGGCGCCGACGCCATCGGCACGGACCTGCACGCCGAAGTCGCGAGCGCGCGCATCGCCGCGCCGGTGGGTCGCACGAGCCTCCTGGTGCGCACGGCGACCGCGATGCCCGTCGTCGTGCAGTGGGTGGGCCAGCGCGCGGCGCTGGCCAGTCCGCGGCTCGCGCGCGCGATCCTCCGCCGCACCGGCCTGCACCACCAGCTGTACTGATGGGCGGCGACGACCGGCGCCCGAGGGTCGTCGTGCTGCACGCGCTGCGACCCACCAGCCGGCAGACGACGGTCAGCCACCTGCTCAGCTTCCGCCGCAACCTTCCGCACGCCGACGTGCGCTACCTGCACTTCGCCCAGCCGCTACCGCCCGGCCTCGAGCCGCCCGCGGTCGACGCGCTCGTCGTCAACTACGACTTCCTCAACTATCGGTTCACCCCGCTGTGGCCGTGGGTGCGTCGCCAGTGGCGCGGACTCGCGGAGCGCGCGGGCACGCGCGTGGCGGTGCCGCAGGACGACTTCTGGGCGAGCCGACTGCTCGACCGGTGGTGCGACGACTGGCAGATCGACCGTGTGCTCACGCCGCTGGACGCGAACCTCGACGTGCTGTATCCGCGCACGCGGCGCCGTGCCGCGTTCACCACCGTGCTCACGGGATACGCGGACGCGGCGATCTCGCCGGGCCCGCCCATTGCGGACCGTGCGATCGACCTCGGCCAGCGCGTGCGGCGCATGCCGCCGCACCTCGGCCGCCTCGGCCAGGAGAAGTCGTCCCAGGCGATGCACTTCGCCGAGCTGGCGCGCACGTCGGGCATGGCTGTGGACGTGTCGGACCGCAACGAGGACGCCTTCCTCGACGGGTCGTGGATCGACTTCCTCCGTTCGTGCCGCTTCACGGTGAGCATGAAGGGCGGTGCGAGCCGCGTCGATCCGCTGGGGCTCGAGTACCTGCGCGTGCAGCGCTTTCTCTCGCGCCGTCCCGACGCCGCGTACGACGAGGTCGCGTCGCGCTGCTTCCGTCGGCCCGACGGCATCGAGATGTCGGCGACGAGCCCGCGGCTCTTCGAGGCCGCGGCTGCCGGCACGTGCCAGGTGCTGCCGCCCGACGACTACCTGGGCGTGCTCGAGCCCTGGGTGCACTACCTGCCGCTCGAACGCAACTTCTCGAACGCACCCGCGGTGCTCGCGGCGATGCGCGACCACGGGTCGTCGCAGGAGATCGCGCGGCGCGCCCGCGAGGTGCTGGTGGAGTCGGGCCGATTCGACGATTCGGCGCTCGTGCGGGCGGCGACGGACGGCGCACTGGATGGTCGGAGCGGTGCGTCCGGCGACGGCGCGTGGGCGGACTTCGTGGCGGCGCTGGACGAGTCGTCGAGGCTGTGGCGGGAGGACGGCCCGGTCGCGCACGACGCGGCACAGGAGGCGGTGCGGGCGCTGATCGACGCGCGCGCGTCGGTCGACGATGCACGTGCGCTCGCGTCGGGCGCCGACGTGCGCGGCGCCGGCACGGGGCTGCAGACCGCCCTGCGGTACATTCAGTCGACGGGCAGATGGGAATGGTTCACCGCGGTGCTGGAGCAGAGCAGACGGACGCCGGCGCTGCTGCGCAGCCCGTGGACCTGGCGCCCGCTGTGACGGGCCGGACGGCGGCGACGTGGAGGTAGCGGGCGCACGGGTCGTCGTCATCGGCGGCGCGGGCTTCATCGGCTCGCACGTCGTCGAGGAGCTGTTGGCCTCGGGTGCGGGCGAGGTGGTCGTCTACGACAACCTCACCCGCGGCAAGACGAGCAATCTCTCCACCGCCCTGCGCGACCCGCGCTGCACGGTGTTTCCCGACGGAGGCGACATCCGCGAGGTCGACGTGCTCGACCGCGCGCTGCAGGGCGCGGACGCCGTGGTGCACCTGGCGGCGATGTGGCTGCTGCACTGCAAGGACTATCCGCGCACCGCGTTCGAGGTGAACGTCGCGGGCACGTTCAACGTGCTCGAGGCCTGCGTGAAGAACGGCGTGAAGCGGCTCGTGTACTCGTCGTCCGCGTCGGTGTACGGCGACGCGGTCGAGGTGCCGATGACCGAGGACCACCCGTTCAACAACCGCAACTTCTACGGCGCCACCAAGATCGCCGGCGAGGCCATGGCCCGCGCGTTCCACGACCGCTACGGCCTCGACTACGTGGGCCTGCGCTACATGAACGTCTACGGCCCGCACCAGGACCAGACCGCCGCGTACACGGGCGTCATCCCGATCATGCTCAACAAGATCGAGGCGGGCGAGGTGCCGGTGATCAACGGCGACGGCACGCAGGCGTACGACTTCGTCACGGCGCGCGACGCGGCGAGGTGCAACGTCTGCGCGCTGACGTCGTCGGCGACCGACGACTTCTACAACGTGGGCACCGGCGTGCAGACCTCGATCGACCAGCTGTGCCGCCTGATCCTCGAGCTCACGGGCTCGAACCTGCAGGTGCAGTACCGCCCGTACAGCGCGGAGGACGCGCGCCGGCTGGTGCAGAACCGGATCGGCTCGACCGTGAAGGCCGAGCGCGACCTCGGCTTCCGCTACCGCGACGAGCTGCGCGACGGCCTCACGAACCTGATTGCGTGGCGCGCCTCGAACGGCACCGCGGCGCTGCGCGGATGACGGACCGCAAGATCCCCATCTCGCTGCCGAGCACCGGTGCCGAGGAGTGGGAGAGCCTCCGCGAACCCCTCATGACCGGGTGGCTGACGCAGGGCCCCAAGGTCGCCGAGTTCGAGCGCCGCTTTGCGGAGCGCCACGGCGCGCCGCACGCCCTGGCCGCCACGAGCTGCACCACCGGCCTCCACCTCGTCCTCGCGGCGATGGGCGTCGGGCCGGGCGACGAGGTGGTCGTGCCCGCGTTCACGTGGGTGTCGACGGCCAACGTGGTCGCGTACTGCGGTGCGACGCCTGTGCTGTGCGACGTCGACCCCGTGACGTTCAACATCGACCCGGTCGCCGCAGCGGCGCGCGTCACGCCCCGCACGAAGGCGGTCATTGCCGTGCACCTGTTCGGCCTGTGCGCCGACATGGACGCGCTGCGCGCCGCGCTTCCCGCGGGCATGCCGATCGTCGAGGACTGCGCGTGCGCGGCCGGCGCCACCTACAAGGGCCGCCATGCGGGCACGCTGGGCGTCGCGGGCGTCTTTTCGTTCCATCCGCGCAAGGCGATCACGACCGGCGAGGGCGGCATGGTGACGACCGCGGACGCGGAGCTGGCCGCGACCGTGGACATGCTGCGCAACCACGGTGCGTCGGTGTCGGAGGAGGTGCGCCACCGCGGCCCGCAGCCGTGGAACCTCCCGGAGTTCAACCTGCTCGGCTTCAACTACCGCATGACCGACCTGCAGGGCGCGGTGGGCACCGTGCAGCTCGGCAAGCTCGACGCGTTCCTCGCCGAGCGCGACGAACTGGCGGCGATCTACATGGACCAGCTCGCGGGGCTGCCGTGGCTGCGCCTGCCCGCGCGGCGAGAGGGCGACCAGCACGCGTGGCAGTCGTTCGTCACCCGCGTCGACCCCGCCACGGCGCCGGCGAGCCGCAACGAGATCATGGCCGCGCTCGCCGGCCGCGGCGTCGCCACGCGTCCGGGCACCCACGCGGTGCACATGCTGGGCCACTACGCCCGCACCTACGGCCACCAGCCGGACGACTTTCCGGGCGCGCGAGACGCGAACGACAACTCGATGGCGATTCCGCTGCACAACCGGATGTCGCGCGACGACTGCGCGTACGTCGTCGAGGTTCTGAAGAGCCTCTGATGTGCGGCATCTGCGGCGTGCTCCGCTTCGACGGGGCGCCGGTGGACGAGCGGGTCCTGCGCCGGATGACCGACGCAATCGCCCACCGCGGCCCCGATGGCGAGGGCTGGTTTGCCGAGGGCGCGGTGGGGCTCGGCCACCGCCGGCTCGCGATCATCGACCTCTCGCCGGCGGGCCGCCAGCCGATGACGTCGGCCGACGGCCGCTGGACGATCACCTACAACGGCGAGGTCTACAACTTCCGTGAGATCCGGGCCGAGCTCGAGCGGCTCGGACGCTCGTTCGTGTCGGGCACCGACACCGAGGTGGTGCGGGAGGCGTGGGCCGAATGGGGTCCGTCGTCGGTTCAGCGGCTGAACGGCATGTTCGCGTTCGCGCTGTGGGACTCGCACGAGCGCACCCTGCACCTCGTGCGCGACCGCTACGGCGTGAAGCCCCTCTACTGGGAGCGCGACGGCTCGCGGCTGGCGTTCGCCTCCGAGCAGCGCGGCATCCTCGCCGGCGACGGCCGAACCCGCGGCGTCGACGAGGAGGCGCTGCTGGAGTACTTCACGTTCCAGAACCTCTTCACCGACCGCACCCTGACTGGCGGCGTCCGCATGCTGCCGGCGGGCACCGTGGTGTCCGTCGGCCAGGACGGCACGACCTCGTCGTGGCGCTACTGGGACTACCACTTCACCGAACCGTCGGGACCGGTGGACGAGGAGGAGTACCGCGAGGAGCTGTGGCGGCTGCTCGTGCGCGCGGTGGATCGCCAGCTGGTGTCGGACGTCGAGATCGGCTCGTACCTGTCGGGCGGGCTCGACTCGGGAACGATCACGGCGCTCAGCTCGCGGTCGCTGCCGTTCATCAAGACCTTCACCTGCGGCTTCGACCTGTCGTCGGCGACCGGCGTCGAGCTGGGCTTCGACGAGCGCGTGCGCGCCGAGGCGATGTCGTCGCTGTTCAAGACCGAGCACTACGAGATGGTCCTCAACTCGTCCGACATGGAGCGGTGCCTCGACGACGTGGTGCGCCACATCGAGGAGCCCCGCGTGGGCCAGAGCTATCCGAACTACCTCGTCGCGCGGCTGGCCAGCAAGTTCGTGAAGGTGGTCATGTCGGGCGCCGGCGGCGACGAACTGTTCGGCGGCTACCCGTGGCGCTACTACCGGGCCGACTCGGCATCCACCTTCGAGGGCTTCATCGACGACTACTACCGCTACTGGCACCGGCTGGTGAACAACCAGCAGCTGAAGCGCCTGTTCGCGCCCATCTGGGACCGCGTGTCGCACGTGTGGACGAGGGACATCTTCCGCGACGTCTTCCTCGAGCACGAGAACGAGCTGCAGACCCGCGAGGACTACGTGAACCACTGCCTCTACTTCGAGGCCCGCACGTTCCTGCACGGCCTGCTGGTGGTGGAGGACAAGCTCAGCATGGCCCACGGCCTCGAGACGCGCGTGCCGCTGCTGGACAACGACCTCGTCGACTTCGCCATGCGCTGCCCCGTGGGCCTGAAGGTGCGGGACCTGTCGGCCGACGTGCGCATCAACGAGAACGCGGAGGGCAACAAGCGCGAGGCCTACTTCTCGCGCACGAAGCAGGGCAAGAGCCTGCTGCGCGAGGCGATGTCGCGGGCGATCCCCGAGTCGGTCACCGGTGCGACCAAGCAGGGGTTCTCGTCGCCCGACTCGTCGTGGTTTCGCGGCGAGAGCAGCGGCTTCGTCCAGCGACGGCTCGCCAATCCGGACTCGCCGATCTACCAGTTCCTCGACTTCCGCGAGGCACAGGCGCTGCTGGAGGAGCACCAGTCGGGCCGCGCCAACCGCAGGCTGCTGGTGTGGTCGATGCTCAGCGTCGATTCGCTGCTTCGAACGGGCGAGTGACCGTGACAACCGTGATTGTCGGCGGTCCACGCCGCGAGTACCGGACGAATCAACTGGACGATTCGCTCGTCTACTACTCGCCCCAATACGGCCGCTTCCTGGAGTCATTGCTGAATGCCGAGAGCCGGTACTTCTTCGTCGGCGCGCGAGACGAGCCTGACGGATTGCTGCCCATGCTGATGGTGGATGGACCATTTGGTGCGGTTGCGAATTCGCTTCCGTTCTTCGGGTCGCACGGCGCGCCGGTGGCGAAGGGGAACGACCCTGGCATTGTGGAAGTGCTGTTAGGGGCAGCCGAACAGACGATCGAAGAGCTTGCACTCGCGTCGATGACGATCGTGGAGAACCCGTTCCATCCGATCAGCGAAACTCAGATTGCAACCCTGAAGTACCTCCGCCCGGTCGACTCGCGGATTTCCCAGATCACGCACTGGCCTCACGGGGCCCCCGCCGATGACGAGGAACTGATCTCGCACTTTCATTCCAAGCACCGGAATGCAATTCGGAAGGGACGGGCCACGGGACAGGTGGTTGTCGAGGCGTCGAGCGAAGAGGAATGGGAGTTTCTCCTCTCTGAGCACCAACGCGGCATCGCCGGACTCGGAGGCGTCGCCAAGGATGCAATCGTCTTTGAGCAGCTTCGGACCCACCTTGGTTCCGCACTCCGACTCCACTGTGGGTACGTATCGGACCGACTGGTTTCCGCGCTCCTCACCATCCGCTACCGCTCCATGGTCGAGTACTTCGTGCCGGTGGTTGCAGAGGACATGCGAAGCGAACAGGTCCTTCCGCACCTAGTCGCTCAGGTGATGCTCGACTCCTTTCGGCACGGCGCGACTGCGTGGAACTGGGGTGGCACCTGGTTGAACCAGGACGGCGTTTTCAGATTCAAGGACCGTTTCGCGTCCACCAACCGGCCGTACCGCTACCTTCATTGGTGCAACGACCGCATAACGAACGCAGATAGGGCAGACCTGCTCACAGCGCATCGTTACTGGTATACGAGGAAGTTCGGATGAGCGCCGACGAGTTTGAACGCATACGGGAGATGTATGCCGCCGGTCACCGAACGCACGGTGACACATCGGCGGCGCTCATGACCCCAAAGGGTCGCCACGACCTTCGGTTTCGGCCCGTGGTTGAGGAGCTCCGCCGGAATCCCGGCATGTCGGTTCTCGATTACGGGTGCGGACTCGGGCACCTTCTCATGGAGTTGGCGCCGGAGTTTCCCGATGTCCGATATACGGGGGTCGACATCACGCCAAGCTTCATCGAGTCGTGCAACCGCCGCCTTGGAAATGCTGGGAAGTTCGAGTTGGTGGAGCCCGACGGTCCGATCGGCGGGACCTACGACATCGTCGTGTGCTCAGGCGTATTCAACCTGAAGACGTCGGAGAGCCCGGTCGAGTCGCTCACGTACGTAGAGAACCGGATCGCCGAGTTACTGGCGGTATGTCGCGAGGTGTTCATTTGCGACTTTCTTTCGCCTTTCGTCGACTTCGAGCAGGACGGTGCGCAGCACATCCCGATCGAGACCGTGGCTGGTTGGCTCGTGAAGCGCTCATTGCGGAGGTTCGTGGTGAGACACGACCTCCTGCCGTACGAGTTCACGGTTGTTGTGCGAATGGACTCGACGATCAAGCGACCGGAGAACATCTTCGTCGTCGACGTGCGGTGAGAGTCGTCACATGGCGCAGCCGGATCTGGTGCTCGGAGGTGGACTCGGAGGTCTGGTAGCGGCGCTGCGGCTCAAGCAGATTCGGCCTCAATCGGAGGTCGTTCTCATTGAGAGTTCGCCGAATCTCGGAGGTGCACTGAGGGGCTGTACGGCCATGGGCGCCGATTTCGATCTTGGGACCCATATTCCCCAGCAGACGGGTATTCCCGCGATTGACGGGCTCCTCGAGCAGTCTGTCCCCGAGGATCTCCTGAGGCGGATGCCGTCCCGAATTGGAGATCGTTCAGGGACGATGTACGGAGCGAATCTGTGTGTTGAGTCGGGGTTTCCGGATCTTCTCGGATCCAACCCATTGATCGCTGGCGAGGTCGTCGCGCACGTGCTCGCCGGTGTGAAGGTGTCCGAATCCACTGATATCCGAGGGACCCCGGTCCGCGACGTCGCGGAACGGTGGTTCGGTCAGCGAGCGGCGAGGGAATCGGTGCTTCCGCTCGTTGCGAAGCTGTTCGGACCGACCGATGGGTTATCCGGTTTCGCGCTTGAACTTGCGAACTTGACACGGATTCGGGCCGTAGACGAACCGACGTGGATGGCGCACCGCCATGACAGCGCGTTCAGGGGACGAATCGCGTTCCCAGACCAGGCGAGGCTTCCGGTTGAGTTTTCACACTCGCGGATGTCCCTCTACCCGCTTCGAGGCGGCTCAGGCGCATTCGTGGCTGGCTTGGTCGGATTGTGCAACGAGGCCGGAGTGCGGATCCTGAATGGGCATCGGGTCGTCGCACTCGATCCTGAGTCTCGCCGAGTGGATCTCTCCAAGGGACCGGAACGGGTGACGCTCGCCTATCGGTCGCTCCTCTCTACTCTCGGACCGCTCCTCACGATCCAGTTGCTACGAGGTGAAGCTATGCCGGGTTCGGATCGAGTCAGGTATCGGCTGGTTCATCACCTCGCTGAACCAGCTCCTACACCTGATGTCTGCTATCTCTACGACCACGACCTTTCGTCGCCCATCTTCAGGGTGACGTGCTACCGCGCCTTTTCGGGCAAGACCGACGACGCGCGCTTGACCACCGAGGTACTCGGTCACGACGACATTCCCGACAGCGTCTTGGCCTCAACTATCGAGAGGCGGCTCGTGGAGGCTGGCGTTTTGAGAGGGGGATCCACGGTAAGAAGCGAGGTCATGGGAGTCCACGGTGGGTTTCCCGTACCAGCGGTCGAAACCTTCCGGCAGTATGCGGCGGCAGTAGATGCATTGCGAAACGTTGAGGGCCCGGAACTCGTGGTGACCGGCGTGGGTAGCGACGGTTCGGCGTTCTTCCAGGGTGAAGTGCTCAGACATGTGCACGCATCATTGGACCGCCTCGCCTAGAGCCGCGAGAGTTCATCCACCGACACGATGCGCGCCGTTGGACGCCAGGAGAGAACGATGGCGTTGTCGCGCGGAAAGCGCGTCGCAACCACGACGCCGTCACCGGTTTCAATGCCCACGAGACCGATCACTCGCCGGTACCAGCGCTCAATCGCACGGTCGTTGGCGCGGGAGCGCAGTTCGAGGAAGGTGAAGTCGTAGCCGCTGGAATCCTTCAACGAGGAGTAGTCGAGTTGACTGCGATGCTCCGGCGCATAGAAACGAACGGTCTGCCCGAACACCGGACGTCGACCAGCGGCGAGGCTCGCTGCTCCGAGCGGCGTGTTTGTGGCGATGAAGCGTGTTCCTAGGTCCGGGTCGTAGAGCGACCATGTCCCATCGACCAGCACCTCCAGCATGATGTGACCGTCGTCGACACCATTTGTGGGTTCGCGCGTGTAGGTCACCACTCGTCGGGTTTGAATCCCCCTCGTGGAGAGCACCCGAGCGGTGAAATCCACGGCGGTTCCGCAGGTGATGGACAGCACTTCGGTTGAGGCCTTGGCGATGAGTTGCTCCGGATCGAGCTGGTCGTGACGAGTTCCATGTGCGGTGAGCCCTGCAAGGTGGCGCATCAGGAACTCGATGCCGTCTCTCCTCGACCAGACGACGAACTGACGATTGCCAACGCCGGGGATGTACAACTGGTAGAGGCCGGATGTCCGTGCGTCGACGGACACCGCTCGCCCGCCGACATCGACTGTGTACCGGCCGGGAGGAGCGAGGACGTCTTCTGGAATCGCTCCCCAGGAGCGGTCGGCACTAAATGTGCAGACTCCCTCCAGTCGACCGTTCGTCGTGCGGTGCGCCAGCACTCCGGGTGCAGAAACAGCGAAGGCACAGTCAAGCGATGCTGCGGAGGCCCGTTCCGCCTCGCCTCCTGCCCAGGTCAACGTCGCTGACAACATCAGCAACAGGATTGTGTTCGTTGTGAACCCTCGGGTTTGCAGGTGACGACTACTCCTGCCAGTTTTCCGCACCCTGGCCTCGCAATCTGTTTGCATACCACCGAGAGGCTAGGTAGCCATAGTGGGAACCTTGCGCCGATTGAGGCCAGGGCAACGTGCGTCCAACTCCTTCGGACGCGATGTCTGGGTTACCGTGGCGATGGCACCTGACCGACAAGGGTTGTTTCCATGGATTGGCTGTACTGGCGGATAAGGGCGGCTGGCCGCTGGTCCAAGAGCTTCGCACTCGACCTCGTTGCTGTTCCCGTGCTGGCCTGCATGGCGGTGGTCGGACGATGGTTGCGTAGCAGGCGAGACGTGCAGGCTGGACCGCGGATTGTCTGGGGGAGCACCCCCCTCATCAACAACGTGTCGTGGTCGAGGGCGATGAAGCAGGCCGGGTTTGAATCGGAGTGCTTCATGTCGACGGTGTACAGCATCAACAAGGATGACGACTTCGAGCGAGTCCTCACAAGAGAGTTCACTTGGTGCCCGCAGGTCCTTCGTCCGTACCTCGCCTTCGGCACCTCGTTGATTCGCTATGACGTGGTTTCCACGTCGTTCAATGGATATTTCCTAACGACCCCGATCCTCAGTCGAATCCAGGCCGGTCTCTTTGCGCTCGCAGGAATCAAGACCATCGTGATGCCGTTCGGCTCGGATGCGTACGTGTATTCGAGGATCCGCTCAATGGGACTTCTGCAAGGCCTACTGCTCTCGTACCCTTTCGCTGCTCGCGATCAGAAGAGAATCGCACGGAACGTCGACTACTGGTGTCGTAGGGCCGACGTGGTGATTCCAGGCGTCATGGGTCCGGACGGATTTGGACGTTGGGACGTACCCGTTCCGTCGGCGCTTTCTGTCGACTTGGACGAGTGGACACCCAAGTCTGCGTATACCCAACACGACGGGACCACTGGTCCGGTCGTGGTTGGCCATGCACCAAACCACAGGGGTTTCAAGGGCACGGAGTTCGTGATTGATGCAGTCCGGCGATTGCAAGACGAGGGGCTAAAGGTCGAGCTCCGGTTGATCGAAGGCGTCACGAATGTGGAGGTACGCAGGATTCTGCATGAAGAAGTGGACATCCTGGTCGAGCAGCTGATCTGCACGGGTCATGGAATGAACGGGGTCGAGGGGATGGCCACTGGACTTCCCGTCGTCTGCAACCTCGAGGACGACCAGTACCTAGTTGCAGCGAGGAGGTATTCGTTTTTCGGCGAGTGCCCGTTGGTATCTGCAGATCCCGAGTCAGTTCAAACGGTCATCCGTGGGCTCGTCACGAATCCGATCTTGCGGAGCGAGCTAGGAAGGTTGAGCCGACAATACGTCGAGAAGTACCACAGCCTCGATTCGAGCCGTTACCTCTTCACTGCAGTCCTCGACTTTGTCTATGGGCGGCGCGCGACCTTGTCGGACCTGTATCACCCGTTGACGAGCGACTACGTCCGCCGCGAACCGCGCATCGTTCCGCCTCTCGACAAGAACCGGTTGAGCGGGTAGCCCCCGGCCCGTCAGGTCAGGTCGGTCACGTCGAGGCCCGCCAGCGTCCGTTCGCGCGCGAGCAGGTGTCGTGCGTGCGCGACCGAGAGTCCGTCGAGCACCTGCCTCCACCGGCCTGAGGGTGTCGGCGCGTCCATGAGCCACCACAGCGGGTGCACCAGCATCTGGGCCCGTCGCACGTCGCCGACGAGGAGCTCGTGTGGTGGCGCGGGGCGCCAGCCCATGTTGGTGTCGGACACGTACGTGAGGTCCCGCATCGTCTCGGCGTGGTAGGTGTTCACCAATCCGGGAATCGCAAGCTGAAGGTCGAGCATCGGCTGCGTCGGCTGATGGAACGAAAAGACGCCCACATCCGCGCCGACGACGCGACCAAGGTGGTCGGCCTGGCCGTGGATCTCGTCGGCCAACTGGTCCGGGGTGAGATCGGCATGGAGCTCGCCGAAGAAGTGCAGGCCGAACGCATGGCCGTCGGCGCCGATTCGCTCGACGACGCGCCGTCCCTCGGGCGACGCGAGGTTGTAGAAGGGCGATTCGAGCATCAGGAAGTACGTCGCCGTCGCACCGCTCGCGTGCTCGGCGTCGAGAAACGGCTCCAGCAGGTACAGCTCTGCGTCGATGTCGTGACGCAGATAGAGGTCCCGGCCGCCTGAGTCGGTGAGGTCGGCGAGCGACCGGTGCGACCACCCTTCGCGGCGAAGCGCCTGGAGCATTGCCCCATAGGCGGGGAGGCTGTAGTACTCAGGCATTCGTCGTGCCCCGTGGTGTCGCGCCCACGGCGCGCGCGATGCCGTCGTCGAGCGACACGCTCGGCGCGCCGAACACCTCGAACTGCAGGGTGGTGTCACCGAGGCAGTCGTCGGGGGCGTTCGAGGCGTCCACGTAGATGGGTTCCGTCCCGAGGTGGCGGCCGATCAGGTCGCACAGCGATCGAAGGTTGACGATCTCTGCGCCGGCGCAATTGACGGTGAAGGAGCCGCCGACGTCGAGC
>JBIIHV010000117.1:0-5703 GCA_044235415.1 Ilumatobacteraceae bacterium
GACCCGGCTGCACCTCGCGCCGCCAGCCGCCAGCGCGAGCTTTGACTCGTCCAGCTGGTTGGCCCCGCTCACGTACGCCATCACGATCTCACCATCCACCGCGAACACGAGACTCTTGACGATCTGCCCGACGTCCACGCCGATCGCCGCAGCGGCGTCTGCCGCCGTCTTCGTGCCATCCGGGAAGCGGCGCGGCACGATCTCGAGCCCGAGCGCACGGCCCGCCTCGACGACGCGCACCACGTTCGGATGGACGGCGTCGCTCATTGCTCCCCGACCGTAGTACCGCTGACCAGGCGGTCAATTTCCCCCGCCATTCGATGGTCGCGCGCAGTCACACGACCGACGTCGTGGCTGCGCAGCGCAATCGACACCCTGTTCCAGGAGTTCGACCAGTCGGGATGATGGTCGAGCTGCTCGGCAACCCGGGCGACCTCCGTCATGAACGCCCACGCCGCGGCGAAGTCGACGAAGACGAACTCCCGTCGCAGGGCACCATCTTCTTCACGCCACATCCCCGACACCACGCAGCAATTGAAGCGCACGGTTGGGCGTTGCAACGATCCTGCACCTACCGTCTCCTCAGGAGGATTACCACCAATGAAGTGCCCGACCTGCCCCGATGCCACCCTCGTCATGGCCGACCGCCAGGGCGTCGAGATCGACTACTGCCCGTCGTGCAGGGGCGTCTGGCTCGACCGCGGCGAGCTCGACAAGATCATCGAACGCGTCGGAGCCGCCACGCCCACCTCAGCCGTCGCCCCTGCTCCTGCCACGCCGCCGCCCCCGACCCGACGCCGCGACGATGACGACGACTGGGACGACGACGACCGTCGCCGGCTGCCGGTGGACCGCTACGGCAAGCCCTACAAGAAGAAGAACATCCTCGGGGAGATCTTCGACTTCTGACCGGGGCGACGATGCGTCGCCGACTCAGTCTGGCGTCGACCGTGAGTCACCCTGCGCGAACACGAACAGCGTCGTCGCCACGAGCGAGCACGCACCGGCCGCCAGGTACGCCGCGCGGTAGCCACCCGCGGCATCGTGCAGCCATCCCAACAGGAACGGCCCGCCCGCCGTGCCGGTGAATGCGATCAGTCCCTGCCGCGCAGAGATGCGCGGAAAGTCCCGGACGCCGAACCGGTCTGCCACCAGCAGCGACTGCATCATCAGGAGGTTGCCGATCGTCAGGCCGAAGAGGGCGGTCGAGACGAGCAGGGGCACCGGCGAATCCGAGAGCGCGAGCGCAGCGAGCGTCACCGCCTGCATGACGGCGACACCCGTCGCGGCGCGGATGACCCCCGTGCGCGAGATGATCCTCCCCCCGGCAAAACGGCCCACGATCGACGCCGACGACAGCACGACGGTCGCCACCGTCGCCACTCCGCGTCCGGTCCGCTCCTCCGCGAGCTTCACGAGCTGCTGAACGGCACCGACCTGCGCGCCGAGCGCGAACACGTACGCCGCGGACGTCGCGAGGAAGAACCGCGTACGCACGGCGTCCGCAAGCGTCGTTCCCGTCGCCGCCGGCGATTCGCCGCCCTCGTGCGGCTCGCCGTCGGGCAGCCAGCCGTAGGGCTCGGGGTGGGGGCGGATGAACAGCACGGTGGCCGGGACCATTCCGACGAGCCACAGCACCGCAAGCCAACGCGAACCCTCGGAGATCCCCTGCGAGTCGATGAGCCACTTCACCAACGGCGTCACGACGATTCCGCCGAGCGACAGTCCCGTCGACGCGACGGCGAGCGCTGCCGCGCGCCGCTCGTGGAACCAGCGTGTCACCACCGTCGTCACCGGGCCGAGCCCCGACGCGGTCCACCCGAGCGCAAAAGTTCCATACGCGACGAAGAGGTGCCAGCGCTCGCGCACGAGCCCCATGCCGAGGAGCGCGATCGCCGCAAGCACGGTGCCGCCGAGGATCGACCACCGGATGTCGTGGCGCGCGTTGAGGCGCGCGACCCACAGGCCCGCGACCCCGCCGACGAGGAAGAACGCCGTGGTCGCCAGGGAGATCGACGACACCGACCAGCCGAACTCGCGGCTGAATGCGCTCAGGAACACGGCAACGCCGTAGAAGCCGACGCCCGACGACATCGTCAGCACCACGAGGCCCGCACCCACGACGCGCCAGCCCGGAAACGATCCGGACGATGCGAATGCGCGGTCGACGAGCGCACGCTCGACCCTCGCGCCCACCTCCGTCACCCCGACACTCTGCCACCGCCGCCGAAACCGGCTGGGGTCGGACGTCAGGCGAAGGCCGCGTAACCCTCTCGCTCGAGCTCGTCGGCGAGCTCGGGGCCACCGCTGCGCACGATGCGTCCCTTCGAGAGGATGTGCACCGCATCGGGCCGCAGTTCGTCGAACAGGCGGCTGTAGTGCGTGATCACGAGGACACCGAGCCCGTCCTCGGCCGTCGCCTGCTCCACGCGCCTCGAGCAGTCGCGGAGCGCATCGATGTCGAGGCCCGAGTCGAGCTCGTCGATGATCGCGATGCGCGGGCGCAGCACGCCCATCTGCAGCGTCTCGTTGCGCTTCTTCTCGCCGCCGGAGAAGTCGACGTTCACCGCGCGCGCGGTCAGCGAGGGATCGAGGTTGATCCGCGCGGCCTCGGCTGCGATGCGCTGGTCCAGGCCCGCGGTCGTCTCGCCGCGCGCCGACAGCGCCTCGCCCAGCACGTCCATCAGGCGCACACCGGGCACCTCCGATGGGTACTGCATGATCAGGTGCAGGCCCGCCACGGCGCGCCGCCACGTCGGCAGGCCCAGCACATCCTCGCCGTCGATCGTCACCGATCCCGCCGTCACCTCGTACCCGGGCTTGCCCATGATCGCCGCCGACAGCGTCGACTTGCCCGCGCCGTTCGGCCCCATCACCGCGTGCACCTCGCCGGAGCGAACGGTGAGGTCGATGCCGCGCAGGATCTCGGTCCCGCCAACCGACACGTGCAGGCCGCGGATCTCGAGCACGGTCACGGGGCCACCTCCACCACCACGTCACCACCGACCACGGCGGCCGTGAAGACGGGGACCGGCTGGGTGGCGGGAAGCGTGTTCGGCGCACCCGTCACCAGGCTGAATGCGCTGCCATGGCGCTCGCACTCGATCTCGAGCGTGTCGCAGTGCACCTCGCCGGTCGACAGCGGCACGTCGGCGTGGCTGCAGCGGTCGCCGATGGCATAGACCGCAGAGCCGATCCGCACGACCGCGACCGCGCGGTCGCCGACGTCGAACCGTCGCGCCTCGCCGTCGACGAGTTCGTCGAACCTGCAGACCACCGTGCCGCTCACCGCGCCACCCCCAGCTTCGCCCCGACCTTGCTGCGCACCGCGGAGACCGCGCCGATCGCCGGCAGGCGGTCGATCACCTCGTCGAAGAACCCCAGCACCACCAGCCGCTCGGCCACGTCCGGCGGCACGCCCCGGCTCTCGAGGTAGAAGCGCTGTGCCTCGTCGATCGGGCCGACCGTGCTCGCGTGGCTGCACTTCACGTCGTTCGTCTCGATCTCCAGGTTCGGCACGCTCTCGGCCCACGCGCCGTGCGACAGCGTGAGGTTGCGGTTGGTCTGGAACGCCTCGGACTTCGTTCCCTGCTCCGTGATGCGGATGAGCCCTGTGTAGACGCTGCGCGCCGAGTCCTTCACCGCCCCCTTGAACAGCAGGTCGCTGCGCGTGCGCGGAGCCTCGTGCACCTGGAGCGTGCGGAAGTCGTGCATCTGCGAGCCGTCGGCGAAGTACAGCGCGGTCTGCTGGGCGCCCGCCCCCTGCTCGACCAGCCGCACCTCGGCCCGCACCCGGGCGTAGTCGCCGCCGAGCGCCACCGTGAAGGTGCGCACCGACGCATCGCGACCCACTACCGCGCACTGGTGGCCGACCATCCATGCGTCGCGGCCGAGCTCGTTGATCGCCACGTAGGTCACGCGCGCAGCCGCGGCCGCACGGATCTCCGCCACCGGCAGCACCAGCGACCTGACGCCGTCGGGCGACACGAACCGCTCCACCACCGTGATCTCGCTGTCGGACTCGGCGTCGATCACCAGCCTCGGTCGCACCATGGCGCCGCCGTCGCGCACCTCGTGCAGCACCTCGACCGTCCGTGGGTGCACCTTGCCGCGCGGCACGCGCAGGCCCACCGTCGCCGGCGACTCACCGTTGATCGCCGCAAACACGTCCGGCGCTGCCGACATCGCCGCGCCGGGATCGGCCGAACCGAGCCCCTCGGCGCCCGTCCCGGTGGTTGCCGCCTCGCCCGCACGAAATGCGCCGAGGTCGAGCTCGCCGATGCGGCTGTAGCGCCAGATCTCCTCGTCGGTGGTCGGCAGGACGTGCGTCACGGTGTTCATCGGGTCACTTCTTCTTCTTGTTCTTCTTCTTGCGCTTGCGCTTGTCGTTCAGATCGGCCATCACGTCGCCCACCGCGGCGTCGATGATCGCCGCGGCCTCGCCGAGCACCGCGGCCGCGGATCCGTCATCGAGGCTCGCCGGCTCGACCGGAGCCGCGGGCGGCACGAGCGAGCCGTGCGCCCACGCCACGTCGACGAGCCGGCGCTCGAACCGTTCGCACGCGTCGGGGCAGCGCCACGGTGCGTCGGGGGCGAGCCCGAGGCTGCACCGCCGGATCGTGTCGCCGGTGGCGTACGTCCGGCTCTCGAAGTGCTTGCAGTCGGTGCGCATCGCGTCGCGTCGGTCGGCGGGCGGCCGGCTCAGCCGACCGACCCCTCCATCTGCAGCTCGATCAGGCGGCTCCACTCCACCGCGTACTCCATCGGCAGCGTGCGCGTGACCGGCTCGATGAACCCGTTCACCACCATGCCCATCGCCTGCTCGTGCGACAGTCCACGGCTCATGAGGTAGAAGAGCTGTTCGTCGGCGATCTTCGACACGGTCGCCTCGTGGCCGATCTGCGCGTCGCGCTCGCCCACCTCCATGTACGGGAAGGTGCGGCTCTCCGAGTCCTCGTCGAGGATCAGCGCGTCGCACTGCACGTGGCTCTTGCAGCCGGTCGCCCCATCCTCCACCCGCACGAGGCCGCGGTAGGTGGTGATGCCGCCGTCCTTCGAGATCGACTTGGACACGATCTTCGACGACGTCTCCGGTGCGGCGTGGACCATCTTCGCGCCGGCGTCCTGGTGCTGGCCGGCGCCTGCGTACGCGACAGAGAGCACCTCGCCGGTGGCCTTCGGCCCCACGAGGTAGACGCTCGGATACTTCATCGTCAGCTTCGAGCCGATGTTGCCGTCGATCCACTCCATGTGGCCCTCGGCCTCGACGCGCGCGCGCTTGGTCACGAGGTTGTACACGTTCGGCGACCAGTTCTGGATGGTGGTGTACGTGACGTGTGCGCTCGGCTTCACCACGATCTCGACGACCGCCGAGTGCAGGGCGTCGTTCGTGTACACCGGCGCCGAACAGCCCTCGATGTAGTGCACCTTCGAGCCCTCGTCGGCGACGATCAGCGTGCGCTCGAACTGGCCGGCGTTCTCGCTGTTGATGCGGAAGTAGGCCTGCAACGGCATCTCGCACTCGACGCCCGGCGGCACGTAGATGAACGATCCGCCCGACCACACGGCGGTGTTCAGCGCGGCGAACTTGTTGTCGCCCATCGGGATCACGGAGCCGAAGTAGCGCTTCACGATGTCGGGGTACTCGCGAAGGGCGGTGTCCATGTCGCAGAAGAGGATCCCCTGCTGCTCCAGCTCCTCGCG